>CAYQBR010000137.1:0-4062 GCA_964415735.1 uncultured Klebsiella sp.
GTCGGTATCATTGCCGTGGTGGTGATCGCAGCCATCGTGTTCATCGAGCGTGGTCAGAGACGTATCACGGTGCATTACGCCAAGCGCCAGCAAGGCAATCGCATGTACGCCGCGCAGTCCAGCCATCTGCCCTTGAAGGTGAACATGGCGGGCGTCATCCCGGCGATCTTCGCGAGCAGCATCCTGCTGTTTCCGGCTTCGCTGGGGCAGTGGTTTGGACAGTCTGAAGGGGCTGAGTGGCTGCAGGATCTGGCGTTGATGATCGGACCGGGTCAGCCGCTGTACATCATCATCTTCAGTGCCATGGTCGTGTTCTTCTGCTTTTTCTATACAGCCCTGGTCTTCAATCCGAAGGACGTGGCTGAGAATCTGAAGCGCTCTGGCGCCTTCATCCCGGGGATCCGTCCGGGTGAGCAGACCGCCAAGTACATCGATCTCGTGCTGACCAGGTTGACCACGTTTGGTGCTGTCTACATCACCATCGTGTGTCTGATGCCGAACTTCTTCCAGATGATGGCCAATGTGCCCTTCAACCTGGGTGGAACGGCAATGTTGATCGTCGTGGTGGTCAGTATGGATTTCATGTCCCAGGTACAGTCGCATTTGATGTCTCATCAGTACGATTCACTGATGAAGAAGTCAAACCTGGGCAGTTTCGGCCGCGGAGGCCTTTGATTCACAGGTCTTGCTGCGGGGTTCTCCGCAGTGAGCCGGATTCTCGATCGAGAGGGAGTAGTTGAAGTGAAAGTCAGAGCATCAGTCAAAAAAGTATGTCGCAAGTGCAAGGTGATCAAGCGCAATGGCGTGGTTCGAGTGATCTGTTCATCCGAGCCGCGACACAAGCAGCGTCAGGGCTGAAGTCGTTTGGTTGATTTTTCAGTGGTCAGAGTATATTCTTTGCCGCCCGTAATTTTGGCCCTCAGCAATTTGGGCGCGTACGTAAAAATCTAAAGTGGAGTAAAAATATGGCACGTATTGCAGGTGTCAACATACCGGATAACAAGCATATTGTGATTTCCCTTGGCTACGTCTTCGGAATCGGTGCTACCAGGGCGAAACTCATTTGTGCAAACGCTGGTATTGCTCCGCACACCAAGACAAGCGCGCTTACTCCCGAGCAGCTGGACACGGTCCGCGCTGAAGTGGGCAAGTTCACCGTCGAAGGCGATCTGCGTCGCGAGCTTTCCATGGCAATCAAGCGTCTGATGGACCTGGGTTGTTTCCGTGGCATTCGTCACCGTCGTTCCTTGCCGGTGCGAGGCCAGCGTACGAAGACCAATGCGCGCACTCGCAAGGGCCCTCGCAAGCCAATTCGCAAGTAAGCAGATAACAATCAGCCTTCCGACCCGTTTATGAAGAGTCGGCGTAGAGCAAGGCGATAGAAGCAGTCATTTGAATCAGGAATAAATTATGGCCAAGCCAGCAGCAGCGAAAGCAGTGAAGAAGAAAGCCCGCAAAGCGGTGGTGGATGGAATCGCATTCATCCACGCTTCCTTCAACAACACCATCGTCACCATCACGGATCGTCAGGGCAATGCATTGAGCTGGGCGACCTCCGGTGGTTCCGGCTTTCGCGGCTCCCGCAAAAGCACCCCGTTTGCTGCGCAGGTAGCGGCGGAGCGTGCCGGCAAGGCAGCAATCGAGCTGTATGGTCTCAAGAATCTTGACGTCAAGGTCAATGGCCCCGGCCCGGGCCGCGAGTCCGCCGTGCGTGCACTCAATGGTTGCGGTTTGAAGGTAAGCAATATCACTGACGTAACGCCGATGCCTCACAACGGCTGCCGTCCGCCCAAGAAGAGACGTGTGTAAGCCTGCACTGTCAGTTTGTCATCACGTTGATCAGGTTCATGAAATTTAGTGGCTTATCTCCAACAGATAAGAACATAGGAGACAATATATGGCCCGTTACTTAGGCCCCAAGTGCAAGCTGGCTCGTCGCGAAGGAACAGATCTGTTTCTGAAGAGCGGTGTGCGTCCGTTGGACAGCAAGTGCAAGACTGAGAACGCTCCCGGCCAGCACGGTATCCGCAAGGGCAGACTGTCCGACTACGGCGTGCAACTGCGCGAGAAGCAGAAGATCCGTCGTATCTATGGCGTGCTGGAGAAGCAGTTCAGCGGCTACTACAAGGAAGCGGCGCGCATGAAGGGCGCTACCGGCGAGAATCTCCTGCAGTTGCTTGAGTCGCGTCTGGATAACGTGGTCTACCGCATGGGCTTTGGTTCAACACGTGCCGAGTCCCGACAGCTCGTCACTCACAAGTCGATTCTTGTGAATGGCGACATCATCAACATCCCCTCGTATCAAGTGTCACCCGGTGATGTCATTTCCGTGCGTTCCAAGGCGAAGGAGCAGCTGCGCATCAAGGCCGCTCTCGAGCTGGCCGCCCAGCGCAGCCCGTCCGAATGGATCCACGTGAACACCGACAAACTGGAAGGCCAGTTCAGCCGCAAGCCTGATCGCGCCGACCTTTCTGCTGACATTAACGAAAACTTGATAGTTGAGCTTTACTCCAAGTAGTAAGGACACTAATAGCGAAGGGTGATTCCATGCAGATTTCATTGTCGGATTTTTTGACACCGCAGTTGATCAAGGTTGAAGAGTTTGATCGCTTCCATTCCAAGGTGGTGCTCGAGCCTCTTGAGCGTGGCTTCGGTCACACACTGGGCAACGCGCTGAGAAGAATTCTGCTGTCTTCTATGCCGGGCGCTGCCATCGAAGAGGTGGAGATCGACGGTGTGGTGCATGAATACAGCACCATCGAAGGTGTTCAGGAAGATGTGATCGAGATCCTGCTGAACCTCAAGGGTGTGGCAGTGATCCTCAATGGCCAGGACGAGGCTGTCCTGACGCTGAGCGCCAAGGGTGCTGGCGTGGTGCGCGCGGGTGACATCGTGGTGGGTCACGATGTCGAGATCGTCAACCCCGAGCACGTGATTGCCAATCTGAACGACAGCGGTGAGCTGAAGATGCGCCTGACTGTGCGCAAGGGTCGCGGTTACGCGCCAGCGGATTCACGTGTTTCCAATGACGACGAGACCCGCGCGGTAGGTCGTCTGTTCCTGGACGCTTCTTACACTCCGGTGACCACCGTGTCCTACTCCGTGGAAAGCACACGTGTGGAGCAGCGTACCGACCTGGACAAGCTGATCATCGATCTGCGCACCAATGGCACGATTGATCCGGAAGAAGCCATCCGCCGTGCTGCCACCATTCTGCAGCACCAGCTTGCAGTGTTCGTGGATCTGCAGAGCCAGGTGGCCAATGCACCGGAAGAGCCGGAAGACGAGATCGACCCGATCCTGTTGCGCCCCGTGGATGACCTGGAGCTGACAGTACGCTCCGCGAACTGTCTGAAGGCCGAAGATATCTACTACATCGGTGACCTGATTCAGCGTACGGAAGTGGAACTTCTGAAGACGCCGAACCTGGGCAAGAAGTCCCTGACGGAGATCAAGGACGTGCTTGCAACCCGTGGCTTGTCCCTTGGTCTGCGTCTGGAGAACTGGCCACCCGCCAGTCTGCGTTCCGACGACCGTAACTAAATCGAGATTTTCAACACAGAGTGACCAAGTGCCGTCGGGCGCTAAGGTAAGAATAGGAATCAGAAGCTATGCGTCATCGTAAAAGTGGCCGTCAACTCAGCCGTAATGCATCACACCGTCATGCGATGCTGCGCAACATGACTGTTTCGCTGGTTGAACACGAGATCATCAAGACAACTCTGATCAAGGCGAAAGAGCTGCGCATGGTCGCAGAGCCTCTGATCACGCTTGCCAAGAATGACAGCGTGGCGAATCGCCGACTGGCCTTCAATCGTCTGCGTGACAAGGCCGCGGTGGGCAAGCTCTTCACCGCGCTTGGTCCCCGTTACAACGAGCGTCCGGGTGGCTATATCCGCATCCTGAAGTGCGGCATGCGTCCCGGTGACAACGCCGTGATGGCCTATGTCGAGCTGGTGGATCGTCCGGGTGCTGCCGGGGCTGATTCAGAAGACTGACAGTCGCCTTCGCAATCCTCCACAAAGCCGGGTCTGACTCGGCTTTGTCGTTTCTGGGAGTTCA
>CAYQBR010000138.1:0-4046 GCA_964415735.1 uncultured Klebsiella sp.
CCTGCAGCATCTGCAGCGCCTGGTGATTGGTGGACTGCAGCAGGTAATTGCGAATGATCTGGTCGTCCACGAGCGCCGCGGCCACATCGGCGTCGTCACTCTGCAGGGTGATCTCCTGACCGAAACTCACATGGACACGCCCCTTGTAGCCGATCATGCCGGTGACGATGCTGTGAATGTCACTCTGCTCGGTTTTCTGGAAGGTGCCATGTTCACTCTTTTGCTGCAGCTCGTCCGCCTTCAGCAGATCGCACGGGTCGAACTCGTAGGAGATCGACACGGGCACGATGTGCAGCGCATTGAGTGCCGCCGCGAAACCGTCTTCGCGCCGAGCCAGCGCCAGCATCTTCAGCAGGGCGGTGTCCGTGCGATCCAGCCCGTCCTTGGCGCGCCCCTCGCGCTGCGCGATCCACACACTGTGGCCCGTGCCGATGCAGTGATGGATGTACTCGGAAAGCTGCTTGGAGGACTTCAGCAGATCGCGTCCCTTGAGTGAGCGATGCACGATGAAGCTCTTGTTCAGGCGCATCAGGTCGGTCACGAACGGCCGCTTCAGCAGATTGTCGCCAATGGCGATGCGCAGGGTGTCGAAACCGGCGTGAAACAGCATGTAGTTCACGAAGGCCGGGTCCATGGCGATGTCGCGGTGATTGCTGATGAACAGATAGGCCTTGTCCTTCGACAGCCCGTCCAGTCCGGTGTGCGTGAGTGACGACGTGGTCTTCTCGATCATCTTGTCCATGTAGAACGCGATGACGGCCTGCATGCTGCGCACATCGTTCACATCGCGCAGCTGCGCGCGCAGACGGCGCCGGGTGAGCAGACAGACGAGCGCCGGGAAGACGCGGAACAGGCGGGGAAAGCTGAAGCCGGCAATGCTGCGGATGAAGTCGGGATTCTCGAGCAAGGCGTCGATGACGGGACGCACTTCCTCGTCATTGTAGGGACGAATGTCCTGGAACTGATCCATGGGTCTGCGTGTTCTTGGTTTTGAGGGTTGCTGCAGCCGGCAGCGCGGTTGCCCCGCCACATCCCGGTGTCGACGCGGGGCGCGATTCTACGCAGTTTGCCCGCTGGCGGCAAACTGCAGCGCGGCCAGCTTGGCGTACAGCGGACTGCTTTCCAGCAGCTGCTGGTGCGAGCCTTGCGCCACCACCCTGCCCGCCTCCATCACCACGATGGTGTCCACATTCTTCACCGTGGCCAGCCGGTGGGCGATGATCAGGGTGGTGCGATTGCGCATCAGTGCGTCCAGGGCCAGCTGCACCTTGCGCTCGCTCTCGGCATCGAGTGCGCTGGTCGCTTCGTCCAGCAGCAGGATGGGCGCATCGCGCAGGATGGCGCGGGCAATGGCCAGGCGCTGACGCTGCCCGCCGGACAGGCGAATGCCCGCCTCGCCCAGGAAGCTGTCATAGCGCTGCGGCAACTGTTCGATGAACTCGTCGGCATAGGCCGCCCGGGCGGCCGCCTCCACCTCCTCGTCGCTGGCCTCGGGGCGGCCATAGCGGATGTTGTCCCGCACATTGCCAGTGAACATCGCCGGCTGCTGCGACACGATGGCGAACTGGCGCCGCAGGTTCTCCAGATCGAGTTCGCGGATGTCGATGCCATCGACGAGGATGCGCCCCTGCTGCGGGTCATAGAAACGCAGCAGCATGTCGAACAGCGTGGACTTGCCAGCGCCGGAAGGGCCGACCAGCGCCACACTGCTGCCGGCCTTCACGTGCAGGTCCAGCCCGTCCAGCGCGGCGTTCTGGGGCCGCGACGGGTAGCAGAAACGCAAGGCCTCGACACTGATCTCGCCGCGCAGCGGCAAGGCGAATGCGCGTGGCTGCGCGGGCGAGACGATCTCGCTGGGCGCATGCAGCAGCTCCATGAGGCGCTCGGTGGCGCCGGCCGCACGCTGCAGATCGCCTATCACCTGACTGATGGCCCCCACCGCCGAGGCCACGATCACGGCATAGACCACGAAGGCCGTCAGCTCTCCTGCCGACATGCGTCCGCTGATGACATCCTGCCCCCCGACCCAGATCATGGCCGCCACGGCGCCGAAGACCAGGGTGATGACGATGGTGATGAGTACGGAACGCGACAGGATGCGCGCCAGCGCCACCTTGAAGGCAGACTCCACATGGTCGGCAAAGGCCTGTTCATTGGCGCGCTGATGGGTGTAGGCCTGCACTGTCTTGATGTGCTGGATGCTCTCGCCCACATAGGCGCCCACATTGGCGATCTCGTCCTGGCTGCTGCGCGAGAGCTGCCGCACCCGCCGCCCGAAGATCATGATCGGCCCGATCACCAGCGGAATGCAGATCATCACGATGCTGGTGAGCCGGGGATTGGTGATGAACAGGAAGAGCGTGCCGCCGACCATCATCAGCAGATTGCGCAGGGCCACCGAGACGGACGAGCCGATGACCGTCTGCAGCAGCGTCGTGTCAGTGGTGATGCGCGACTGGATCTCGCCGCTGCGATTCTCCTCGAAATACCCCGGATGCAGCGTCATCAAATGCGAGAACACCGCCGTGCGGATGTCGGCCGTGACGCGCTCGCCCAGCCACGACACCCAGTAGAAGCGCGCGAAGGTGCCCAGCGCCTGGATCACCGCCACCACCAGAAAACCGGCGATGGCCAGACCGAGCGACTGGGTCGAGCCGGCCACGAAGCCCACATCGACGATCACCCGCACGAACTGCACCAGAGCCAGGGTCACCGCGGCCGTGAAGATCAGGGCGACGGTGGCCAGCGCCATCTGGCGACGATAGGGGCGCATGAACACAAAGGCCTTGCGCAGACTGGAAACGGCCGAAGGGCCCGGGCCGCCCTGGGCGGCAGTGGTGTCAGAGCTCATGGGAGGGAAGGTCCACGCAATTCAGGGGGAAGCAGGTGGCGAGCATACTGCGCGAGTTCCTCCAGCATCTGCAAGTGCGGCGCATTGCCGGGGTCCGCGCGCAGCTGTGCCAGGACATCCACGAATTCCGCCCAGCACACGCCGGGGCCTGGCTGCTGCGGCGCACGCAGCAGGCTGGCGTGGCAATGGGCCTGCCAGCGCGTCTGTTCGGCAGGCGTGAGCGAGCCGGGGAAGTTGCGGGCCCGATAGCGGAACAGCATCTCGTCCAGGCGCGGGTCGCGAAACCCGGGATGCCAGAGCGCCAGTTCAGCCGGACTGGCCGCGCGCACCTGGGCCAGCGTGCGCTTGTCGTCCGCACCGAGGAAGCCGCCGCTGTAGATCATGAAATCCGGGTCCGCGTCCGCGCCAGCGGCCTCCTCCTGCGGCCGATCGAAGGCGCTGGCCACGCGCATCATCGCCTCGGGCGAGTCCAGCAGACGCTGCCAGTGTACGCGGGCCTGGGCGGTATCGATGGCCAGACGCGCCGCCGCGGCCTCGTCCAGCAGCGCGGCCGGGGCGATCACCGGGCAGCGATTCACATGCAGCACCTTGAGCGCGATGCGCGTCTCGCCTTCGGGCAGCTCCTCCTGCCGCGTGAACAGACGGCGCCGGAGCGCCTCCACATCCAGATGCAGCCATTGGGCCGGGTCCTGGCGCAGATCGAAGACGATGATGCCGTTCTTGTCCGTGGGGTGGCGCGTCAGTGGGGCCACCAGGGCCAGGGCGCCGTGCGCCGCCGGGTACATGGACGAGACATGCAGCACCGGCTTCTTGCTGACAATGTCCAGCTGGGCCAGCACCTTCGCCTTGTCGCGCAGCTGGTAGACATAGTCGTAGAGCCTCGGCTGGCGTTCGCGGATCAGCCTCGCCAGGGCGATGGTGGCCATGACATCGGCCAGGGCGTCATGGGCGTTGGCGTGGCCGATGCCGTTCGCCGCCGTCAGTTCCTCCAGCCGGAACGACGGCGCGCCGTCCTCGCGTCGCGGCCAGACGATGCCCTCCGGTCGCAGCGCACAGCACAGGCGCACCATGTCGATGATGTCCCAGCGCGAATTGCCGTTCTTCCATTCGCGCTCGTAGGGGTCGTGGAAATTGCGGTAGAGCAGCTGCCGCGTCAGCTCGTCATCGAAGCGCAGGCTGTTGTAGCCCGCCCCGC
>CAYQBR010000139.1:0-4022 GCA_964415735.1 uncultured Klebsiella sp.
TGCAGCTCTTCCAGCAGCAGCCGCAGCATGTGCGCCACGCCGAGCGGTCCGGCCACGGCCAGTGCACAAGCCTGCAAGCGGCCGATCAGCACGGCATCGGCGCCCAGTGCCAGCGCCTTGAAGACGTCGTGACCGCTGCGGATGCCACTGTCCAGCAACAGCGGGAAATCCGGCCCCACGGCCTGACGCAGCGCCGGCAGCGCAGCGAGACTCGGCAGCACGCCGTCGAGCGCCCGACCGCCGTGATTCGACACCACCAGTGCCTGCACGCCGCAGTCGCGCAGCACGCGTGCGTCCTCGCCGTGCAGCACGCCCTTCACCAGCACTGGCAGCGGCGCGGCCGCCACGAAGGCGCGGATATCGGCCAGTGTCGCGGCGCGCCGCAACAAGGTGCCCAAGGTCCCCCGTGCCGGCGCAGGGGCCTCTGTCAGGGGCGGCAGCCGATCGAGAAGCGGGGCTCGCAGCGCGGCGGGCAGGACGAACCCGGCGCGCTGCGCGCCACGACTCAGGCTCTGCACGGGCGTATCCAGCGTCAGCACCAGCGCCTGACAGCCGGCCGCGTGCGCCGCGTGGGCCAGCACCAGCGTGCGCTCCAGCGACTGCTGCCAGTACAGCTGCAACCAGCGGCGACTGACGCACAGGCCGACCTCCTCGAGCGAACAGGAGCTCAGCAGGCTCAGCACCATGCCCGCATCCATGGCCTGCGCGCCCTGCGCCGTGGCGACCTCGGCCTGCGGGTGCACCAGCCGCTGGCTCGCCACGGGCGCCAGCAGCAGGGGATGGGCAAAGCGCTGCCCGAGCAAAGCAAGCCCCGTGTCAATTGCCTGCGGGAAATCCCACAGCCGCTGACGCAGGGCGACCCGGGCGAAAGCCGCACGATTGCCGCGCAGCGTCTGTTCCTCGCCACTGCCCCCGGCGAGCCAGGCGGCCGTGGCAGGCGCCATGAAGTCGGCCGCGAGCGACTCGTAGTCACTCGCGGCCGCGATGTCCCGGGGAATCCGCGTGAGCGGTTCCTGCAAGGGCTTGAACGCTGAGTTATCCGTCAATCGTCGTTCCAGAAAAAAAGGCCGTCCGTGGCCGGCAAGGAAATCAGAACCCGTAGGTCACGCTGGCACGCAGATTCTGCCGCGCCCCCAGATACATGAACGAGCCCGAGCGGTAGGCGGCCGTCCAGTATTCTTCGTCCAGCACATTGCCCGCATTCACCCGCAGCGCCAGGCGGTCGGAGTGTTCGTAGTTCAGGAACAGGTCCACCACGCTGTAGGACGGCACCACGATGGAGTAGTCATTGATGGCGGCGTTGAACCCGGCGGCCGTGTCGGGCTGCCCGCCGTACATCTCGCTCTGATAGGTCACCGAGCCGCCGAAGGAGATCGCCGGGGTGGCCTGGTAGCGCAGTTGCAGGTAGACACTGTCGTCCGCGAAGTTCGAGAGTGCCAGGCCGACCTGCTCGGGCACGAAGGCCTTGGTCACCTCCGACTCCATGAAGGCCGCACTGACCTGCGTGCTCAACTTGTCGGTGATATTGCCCACCAGGCTGAACTCCACGCCGCGAACGCGGTTCTCGCCGGTGTTGAGCGTGCCGAGGTTCGAGTAGGCATTGCCCACGCTCTCGTGTATGTCACTCTTGGTCATGTTGAACACCGCCGCCGTGGCCAGCAGCTTCTCGTCGAAGAAATGCCACTTCACGCCAAGCTCCAGGTTCTCCATGGTTTCCGGGTCGCTCTCGGCCACTTGCGCCGGCGTGCCGCAGAGCCCGCCATAACCGCAACTGCCGCCCACATCCGACTCGCCGCCGTTGATGTTGGTGGAGGTGCTCCAGGTGGCATAGACATTGCCCCCGTTGCCGAAGGCGCGCACGATGCCGACATGGCCGTTCCAGAAATCATCGGAATAGTCATAGAGGGTGTAAGTGGGCGCCGTGGCACTGCCGCTGCGCACATTGTTGCGGTAATCGTAGCGGTCGTTGCGCACGCCGAAGAAGGCGGACCAGCGCTCGTTGAACTCCACGGTGTCCATGGCGAACAGCGACACGGTGTCGATGCCGTAGTCGGTGTCCCAGTAGTTCTTCGTGACCGTGCGGCCCAGCAGGCTGTTGATGTTGGCCACGGCATTGCCTTGACCGTCCAGCCCGCAGTAGCCCGGCGTGCCGGCGGGATTGTTCGCTGCCGTCACGCGGCAGTTGGTGGCCCCGGTGTTGGCCAGGGTATAGACGCCGTTGAGCACGTCCTCGTCGGTGTATTCCGCGCCGAACACCAGCTGATGCAGCACGCTGCCCTGCTGGATGTCCCAGAAGAAATTGGTCTGGTTCACGAGGTAATCCACTTCCTGCCAGCCCTGGTGCGAACTGAAGGTGATGGTCGGCGCATTGGGGGCCGTCGGGTCGCCTGCAGCACGAGTGCCGCCACGGGTGCCCGTGGTCACATACCCGTTCTGCGTGGTCCCCACCCGTGTGGCGTTCTGCACGCGCAGGTCGTCATGGATCGCATAGGTGGCCTTGAAGGTGAAGGTGCGCACCTCGGAGTCCAGGAAGTCGCTGTCCTGGGCATAGACGGGAATGTCCTCCACCGGCTTGCGCGTGGCCTGGTTGAAGTAGGAGCCAAGGTCGGGCATGTCCCACGCATCCAGCGCGTAGAGATCGGCCACCACATCCAGCTCAGGCGTAGCCTCCCAGGCCAGGGACAGCAGGCCGCCCTTGCGCTCGCGCGAAGCCGGGCTGCGGTCGGGCACGTCTTCGTCGGAATGCAGCAGATTGGCGCGCACCGCCACGGCGTCGGTCAGACGCGTGTTGGTATCCAGTGTCACACGATGATGGTGATCGGTGCCCAGTTCGGTGTTCAGCAAGCCGAAGTCCTGATCGAGGTTGGCCTGCTTGGTGATGCCGTTCACGGCGCCGCCGGTGGAACCACGGCCCGCGAAGGTGGAGCTGGGGCCCTTGGTGATCTCGATCTGCTCGGTGGCGAAGCTCTCGCGGGTGGTCATGCCCGGGTCGCGCACGCCGTCGACGAACACGTCACTGCGCGCCTCGTGACCGCGGATGATGTAGCGATCGCCGAAGGCATTGCCGTTCTCGCCCGTGCCCAGGGTGATGCCGGCCTGGGAATTGAGGATGTCCTTCAAGTCGGACTTGCCGGAATCGAGGATCTGCGTCTGCGTCAGGATCGTCATGGTCTGCGGCATGTCGACGAGTTCCACCACGCGGCGCATGTCGGCCGAGGTGCGGGCCTTGTACTCGGTGTCGGCCTGGCCATACACCTCGATGATCTCGATGCGGGAAGAATCCTCACTGTCATCGGCCGCTGCCGTCTGTCCGCTCTGGGCCTGGAGCAGTGTGCTGCAGCCAAGGCTCACCGCCAGGGCGAGAGCACGACGAGGGAAACGGAAGGAAGCGGAGCGAGCGGATTGCGGATAGCGCGTGGTCATGCGAATAACCCCTTTGAAAACAATGGATAAGGGCTATTGGCTATTGGTTATTGGCTATAGCGGAGAGTGGTTTGCAGGCCGGGGACTGCATTGGGCGCAAATGATAATGCTTCGCATTTGTAAGCGCAAGCCCCTGTCGCGAAGCCTTTGGCAGCCGCTCGGCAACTGTGCTCTACTGCGGCAAACACCGCTCTGGAGGTCGACATGAATCGCTATGCCCTGCCCCGTCGCGTCGTGCACTGGGCCATTGCCGTCTGCGTGGTCGTGCTGGTACCCGTGGGCCTGTGGATGGTCGCGCGCGGCCAGGCCAATCTGTGGGATCAGCTCACCAACACCCTCTATGGCATCCACAAGGCCACGGGCTTCAGCGTGCTGTTGCTCATGGCGCTGCGCATCGCCTTCAAGCTGCGCAGCGCCGATCCCGCCTGGCCGGCGGATTTCCCGCGCGCGCGCCGCATCGCCGCGAAGAGTCTGCATCACACGTTCTATCTGTTGCTGGTGCTGGTGCCGCTGCTGGGCTGGGCGGGGGTGACGGCGTTTCCGGCCTTGATCGTGTTCCCGGGCCTCGACCTGCCCGCCATGCCCTTCGTGCCGGTGAA
>CAYQBR010000140.1:0-1743 GCA_964415735.1 uncultured Klebsiella sp.
TCGGCGGTTCCCACTGCTTGACTGCCGTGGCCGTGCTTGCCGAAGCCTCCTGCTGACGGGCCAGCGCCTCGCGGCGCAATTGCCGTTCGTCGCGCTGGCTGCGCAGGCGCAGCTTGCGGGCGTGATAGCGCACGCGCCACTGCTGGCTCAGCAGCGCCGGGTCGGTGCTGGCGGGCGGGGCGGCCGGCACTTGGTCCAGTGGCAGCAGGTCGATGCAGTCCACCGGGCAGGGGGCGACACACAGATCACAGCCTGTGCACTGCGCGCTCAGCACGGTGTGCATGCGCTTGGCGGCGCCGAGAATGGCGTCCACCGGGCAAGCCTGGATGCACTTGGTGCAGCCGATGCACTCGGCTTCGCGGATGAAGGCCACGCGACGCTCCTGCTCGACGCCATGCGCCGGGTCGAGCGGCACCACGGGGCGCTCCAGCAGAGCGGCCAGCGCGGCAATGGTGGCACTGCCTCCCGGCGGACACTTGTTGATCGGGCCACCCATGGCGATCTCCTCGGCATAGGGCAGACAGCCGGCGTGGCCGCACTTGCCGCACTGGGTCTGGGGCAGCAGGGCGTCGATGGTGGAGATCATCACGGGCATGCAGGGCGAAGCTCGCTGGGTGAAAAGTGGCCGGGATTCTAGCACGGTGGCCGCAGCCGACCAGCCTTCTGACGGGAGTCTGCAGACTGCGTCACGCGGCCGGCTGTTGGGCCGCCCGCGCCGGATGGGGTATGCTGCCGCCTCGTTTCCGCAAACCCTCCGGGGGCAATCCGCATCATGAATCAGACCCTGAGCGCACAACTGACGCAGCTGCTGACCCAGGCTGGCGACCCGCAGTTCTGGTGGCAGCTGGGTGTGCTGGTGGCGGCGGCCGTGCTGGCGTCGCTCTTCAATCAGCGGCTGCAGGCGCTGCTGGCGCCGCAGGCCGGGGAGGCCGGGCTGCGCCATGTGGCCATCCGCAGTCTGCAGCGTCTGTTGTGGCCGCTGAGCATGTTGCTGCTGGTGATCCTGGGCCGCGCGGTGCTCGCCCATTACGCGCTGCACGTCATCCTGCTGGATGTCGCGGTGCCGATCTTCCTGGCGCTGGCGGTGGTGCGGCTGTGTGTCTACGTGCTGCGCAAGGCCTTCACCGTCAACCCGCTGCTGAAGTCGTCCGAGAACGCCCTGGCGCTGCTGGTCTGGGCGGTGGTCATTCTCTACCTGCTGGGCTGGCTGCCCGGCGTGCTGCAGGCGCTGGACGGCATGGCCATGCAGCTGGGTGAGACCCGCATCAGCGTGCTGGATGTGCTGCAGTTGCTGGTGGTGGTGGCTATCGCCTTCACGCTGGCGATCTGGCTGTCCGAAGCCATCAATCGCAGCATGCGCAGCACGGCAGGCATCTCGCCCAGCATGCAGGTGGGCATCAGCAAGTTCAGCCGCTTCGCCTTGATCACGGCGGCCTTCCTGTTCGCCCTCAACGCCGTCGGCATCAACCTGAGTTCGCTCGCCATCTTCGGCGGCGCACTGGGTGTGGGGCTGGGCTTCGGTCTGCAGCGCATCGCCTCCAATTTCATCAGCGGCTTCATCCTGGTGTTCGACCGCTCCATCAAGCCGGGCGACGTCGTGACCGTGGGCCAGAACTTCGGCTGGGTGCAGGAGCTGCGCTCTCGCTATGTGGTGCTGCGCAATCGCCAGGGCGTTGACACGCTGATTCCCAACGAGAACCTGATCACCTCGGAAGTGGTGAACTGGAGCTTCGTCGACCGCAA
>CAYQBR010000140.1:1843-4012 GCA_964415735.1 uncultured Klebsiella sp.
TGCAGCACCCCGAGATCCAGTGCCGCGTGCGCGTGGCCCGAGGCGTCGACATCGCCGTCGGGCCGGGCAAGATGGAGCTGCTGGAGGCCATCCGTGATGCGGGCTCGATCTCCGGCGGCGCCCGGCGCATGGGCATGAGCTATCGCCGCGCCTGGATGCTGGTGGAGACGATGAACAGCTGCTTCGTCGAACCGCTGGTGGTCACGGCGACGGGTGGTCGTTCCGGCGGTGGTGCCCGGCTCACGCCTCGTGGCGAGGAAGTGCTGCGCATCTACGCCGCCATGATGACCGAGGTGGAAGCGGTGGCGCGTCGGCACCTGGACCCGCTGATGCCCGCGCTGCTGAGCAAGGCCGTCGAGCCCGGCCAGGGCTGACCCGGGCCACCGGCTTGCAGTATGATCGGCCCCCATTTTGGCAATGACGCTTAACCCGAAAGAGCTGTGGAGACGAACGTGAAGAAATGGCAATGCATGGTGTGTGAGTTCATCTACGACGAAGCCCTGGGCCGCCCGGAAGACGGCATCCCGCCCGGCACGCGCTGGGAAGATGTGCCCGAGGACTGGACCTGCCCCGACTGCGGCGTCGGCAAGGAAGATTTCTACATGGTGGAAGTGGCATGACGCGACGCATTCTGGTCACCAGCGCGCTGCCCTATGCCAATGGCCCGATTCACCTGGGCCACGTGCTGGAAGCCGTGCAGACCGACATCTGGGTGCGTTTCCAGCAGCTCAAGGGCGAGGATTGCGTCTATGTCTGTGCCGATGACACCCACGGCACCGCCATCATGCTGCGGGCCGAGAACGAAGGCATCACGCCCGAGGCGCTGATCGCCCGCGTGCAGGCCGAACACGAGCGCGACTACGCCGGTTTCAACATCGGCTTTGCGCAGTTTCACTCCACGCATGCGCCCGAGAACGAGCGCCTCGCACAGGACATGTACCGCCGCCTGCGCGCCAATGGTCACATCAGCCGCCGCCGCATCACGCAGCTGTTCGACCCGGAGAAGCAACTGTTTCTGGCCGATCGGTTCATCAAGGGCACCTGCCCGAAATGCCGCACGCCGGATCAGTACGGCGACAACTGCGAGGCCTGCAACGCCACCTACAGCCCGTCCGACCTGATCGACCCGCGCTCCACGCTGTCGGGCGCCACGCCGATAGAAAAGGAGTCCGAGCACTTCTTCTTCACGCTGCCGGCCTTCACCGACATGCTGAAGACGTGGACGCGCAGCGGCACGCTGCAGGAATCGGTGGCGAACAAGCTCAGCGAGTGGCTGGAGGGTGGCCTGCAGGAGTGGGACATCAGCCGCGACGCGCCGTATTTCGGTTTCGAGATTCCGGACGAACCGGGCAAGTATTTCTACGTGTGGCTGGACGCGCCGGTGGGCTATATGGCGAGCTTCGAGGCCCTGTGCAAGCGCACCGGGCTGGACTTCGATGCCTACTGGAAGCCGGGTCACGACACCGAGCTGTATCACTTCATCGGCAAGGACATCGTCAACTTCCACACCCTGTTCTGGCCGGCCATGCTCAGCAGTGTGGGCTACCGGACCCCCACGGGCGTGTTCGTGCACGGTTTCGTCACCATCAACGGGCAGAAGATGTCGAAGTCACGTGGCACCTTCATCAACGCCAGCGACTATCTGGCGCATCTCGACCCGGAGTATCTGCGCTATTACTTCGCCGCCAAGCTCTCCAGCGCGGTGGACGATCTCGACCTGAACCTCGACGACTTCGTGGCGCGGGTGAACTCGGATCTGGTGGGCAAGGTGGTCAATATCGCGAGCCGCTGTGCGGGCTTCATCAGCAAGGGCTTCGACGGCATGCTGAGCGCCCAGTGCAGCGAACCTGCGCTGGTGGCTGAGTTCCAGGCCGCGAAGGACGAGATCGCCGCGCACTACGAGAGCCGCGACTACAGCAAGGCGCTGCGGCAGATCATGGCGCTGGCCGACAAGGCCAATGCCTACATCGCCGACAAGGCGCCGTGGACGCTGGCCAAGACCGACAAGCAGTCACCCGAGGTGCAGGCCATCTGCAGCACCGGCATCAACCTGTTCCGCCTGTTGATGAGCTATCTCAAGCCCGTGCTGCCCGCCATGGCCGCGCGCGCCGAAGCCTTCCTGGCCATCGAGCCGCTGCACTGGCACAGCGTGGACACGCTGCTGCTGGG
>CAYQBR010000141.1:0-3990 GCA_964415735.1 uncultured Klebsiella sp.
CGCAGACGCTCGAGCGCCTCCAGCTGAATCTGCCGCACACGTTCACGGGTCAGGCCCACGGCCCGCCCCACTTCCTCCAGCGTGCCGCACTCGAAGCCCAGCAGGCCGAAACGCCTGGCGATCACTTCCGACTGCCGGGCCGTCAGTGCCTGCAACCAGCCCTGCACACATTCGCGCACTTCTTCGGCCTGCAGGATCGCCATGGGCGCCTTGTCGGCATCGTCGGGCACCGCTTCGAGAATGCTCTGCTCCTGACCGAACTGCACCGGACTGTCGATGGAGATGACAGGCTCGTTCACCGCCAGCAAGTGCCGCACGCTCGCCACCGGCTTGCCCAGATTGTGCGCAATCTGCTCGGTGGACGGGGACTGACTGTGCTGGCGCATGACGCGTCGGGATTCGCGCAGGCAGGCATTGAGTTCCTTCACCACATGGATGGGCAGTCGAATGGTGCGCGCCTGGTTCATCATGGCGCGCTCGATGTTCTGGCGGATCCACCAGGTGGCGTAGGTGGAGAAGCGAAAGCCCCGTTCGGGATCGAATTTCTCGACGGCGCGCATCAGGCCCAGATTGCCCTCCTGCACCAGGTCGAGCAGACCCATGCTGCGCGGGGCATAGCGGCGGGCGATGCGCACCACCAGACGCAGATTGCTGACGATCAGGCGGCGCCTGCCGGCTTCATCGGACTGCCTTGCCAGCCGGGCGCATTCCTTCTCTTCCTCGGCGCTCAGCAAGCGGGCATGGCCGATGTCATTCAGATAGAGCCGTGTGCTGTCCGCCAGGGCCGGGTCGGAGACCGTCTCCAGCAAGGCCTCCGCGGCCTCGTCGTCCCGCTCGTCGAGCGGCGCATCGGTGGCATCCAGTTGACTCGTGTCGGTGTCGTAGTCGGCAATCTCGTCCATAGTGTTCTCCTGATCTTCCGTGTGGTTTGGGGGGCTTGAGCAGCGCACTACTGCCTGAATCGATGAAGCGAGGGGGATGCTAGCACCCGGTTTTCGCGGCCAACAACGCTGGAAACCCGTCAAAGAGGGGATATTTTCGGGTTCGAAAGCCAGTCAGGAAATGGCATGGAGCGCATGAAGTCGGCGCTTCTGCGCTGCAGAGGGATCAAAGAGGAAGAAACGCGCAGTTTTCGATCAGGGGAGATAGCGGGCCGGGTCGACGGCGGCACCGTCAACCCTGACCTCGAAGTGCAGCAGCTCGGCACCGCGGGAATCCCGGCCCACTTCGGCGATCTTGTCGCCGGCGCGCACGCGGGCCCCTTCCTGCACCAGCATGGCGCTGTTGTGGGAATAGGCGCTCAGGTGGCGGGCACTGTGGCGGATGATGATCAGATCACCCTGCCCCTGGATGCCGCGGCCGGAATACACCACATCGCCGTCGGCAGCTGCGTAGACGGCATCGCCTTGACTGGCACCGATGTCGATGCCCCGGCTGGTGGCACTGGAACTGGCGCTGAAGGAGCGCAGCACGCGCCCCTGCACCGGCCATTGCCAGGCGATGTCATCCACCACCTTGCTGGGGACATTGCCTGTGCGCCGCTGGGGTGCCGGATCGATGGCACGCGCGGCGGGCGCCGGGGTTGCATCGCCCGCCGGAGCGGCTGGCAGCGTGGGCACGGCGGCCACGGCATTGCTGGAGACGCCAGAGATGTTCACCGTCAGTTCCTGCCCAGGGTAAATGGTGTAGGGAGGATTGAGATTGTTCGCCAGAGCCAGTGCCCGCACATCCACGGAGTACTGCCAGGCAATGGAATACAGCGTGTCACCACGAACGACCGTGTGGCGCTGAGCTGCGGCGGAACCCTGGCTGGAGGGTGCCGGGGCACTCACCGCTGGCGCGGCAGTGGCACCCTGCACCGCGGCAGCCGCTGGGGCGGGCGCTGTGGCCGACGCACTGGACGGTGCAGGAGAGCCATCCAGCGGCGCCCGGCCCAGACTGCTGCGGCGAATGCCTGTCGGCTCGTTGACCACATTGACACTGACGCCGGGCGCGGGCTGCACCGCCACTCCGGCAGCAATCGTGCGCGCGCCGCTCGGCGCCGGAGCACTGCTGGCGCCTGCCGCGCTGGAGCTGCTGATGGCCCCGGTGGCCGTCGACACGCCTGTGGTGGAATAGATGGGAGGTGGCGTGCGTTCCAGCACGGCACTCTGATCTTCCAGCGGGGCCTGGTAATTGCCGCCACAGGCCTGCAGCAGCACCACGGCCAGCAGCAGTCCGGGGCGCCAGGTCCGCATGTCAGTCAGCCGCTCACGTCTCACCATGGTGTTCCTCATTTACGCTTTGCCTCGAGAGATTCTGGCAAAGCCGACGACGACTGCAAAGCCCAGCACCAGCATTGCCAGCACACCAGGCACGGACACGGCCTCTGCGGTGGCAGCGGCATAGCCGGCCGGGCTCAGATACTGTGCGGCCGCCCCCTCGGGGGTCAGTTTCCACGGCCACAGCACGAGCACCGATGCGGCGAGCATACCGGTCAGAAAGGCATACGTCTGCTGACGGAAGTGGAAAAACGTCCAGGACAGCAAATGCGAGAAACTCAGCAGACCGACGGCACACCCGCTGGCGAACACCAGGATGACGTCGAATTGCAGGGCACGCAGCGCCTGCAGCACGTAATCGTAGACGCCCAGGAGCAGCAGGACATAGGCGCCGGAAATGCCGGGCAGAATCATGGCGCAGATAGCCACGGCGCCGCAGACGAACAGCGACGGAAGACTGGTATTGCCCTGCAAGGGGTTGGCGAAGGAAATCAGCAGGGTGACAAACACACCCAGCGCCAGCCAGCCCAGCTCCCGCAGATCCCAGCGCTCGACCTCACGCCGCAGATACCACGTGGAGGCGAGCACCAGGCCACAGAAGAAGGCCATGATCAGCGGATACTCGTGTTCCAGCAGATACAGTACGGCCCCGGCGCTGACGTAGAGGGCACTGATGATCCCGAGCAGAAGGGAAAACAGAAATCCCCCGTTCACCGCGCGCCAGAAACCGGCCAGCCCCAGTCGTCGCCAGGACCACAGGTTCACCGGATTGAGATTGCGCAGCGACTCGATCAATTCCTCATAGATGCCGGCCATGACCGCGATGGTGCCGCCGGAGACTCCGGGCACGGAATCGGCAACGCCCATGGCCATGCCCTTGAGAAGAGTGACAGCGCGTGACTTGAGAGTGGCAGGCGAACGGTGATCGACTTTGGTTTCCATGGTTTCCTTGCCTGGATCAGGCCTGCACTGCACCGATGAACAGGGGCACGAAACGCACCGCTGCCACGACCTGGGTGTGAAACTCATCGCCGCTGCGACTGATCAGTCGCAGCTCCTGCACATCGTCGCCGCCCACGGGAATGATCAGGCGGCCGCCGTCGGCCAGTTGATTGAGCAATTCCTGCGGCACCTGCTGCGGCGCTGCAGCCGCGATGATGGCATCGAAGGGGCCCTTCTCCTTCCAGCCCAGACTGCCATCGTCGTGCTTGAAGTGGACATTGTGCAGGCCGAGCAGACGCAGGTTCGCCCGCGCCTTGTCCAGCAGCGGCTTGATGCGCTCCACCGAATAGACCCGGCGCGCCAGCGGGGCGATGATCGCCGTCTGGTAGCCACAGCCGGTGCCGACTTCCAGTACATTGCCGAGCTTGCCGTCCACCAGCGCCGGGTGATTGTTGAGCACGGCCTCCGTCATGCGGGCCACGATGTAGGGCTGGGAGATGGTCTGGTTGTAGCCGATGGGCAGCGCCACGTCCTCGTAGGCGCGATGCGCCAGCGCCTCTTCCAGGAAGATGTGACGCGGGGTGCTGCGGATGACGTCCAGCACCGCCCAGTGCTTGATGCCCTGCTCGATCAGCCGCCCCACCAGTCGTTCTCTGGTGCGCTGGGATGTCATGCCGATCCCGGCAAGATTCACATTGCTCACTCGCTCGCTGCCTCTTTCAGAAAACACACTTCCCGCAACACGGCCGTGGCATAGGCGCCGGGCGGCAATGCAAACTCGATGATC
>CAYQBR010000142.1:0-3968 GCA_964415735.1 uncultured Klebsiella sp.
TGTTCGCGCACTACTCCGCAATCGGAATGGATGGTTACAAGACACTCAAGGCCGGGCAGACCGTCAGCTTCGAGACCATCGAAGGACCGAAAGGCCTGCACGCCGCCAATATTCGACCGATCAGTCCGGAGCAGAGCCCGACCCAGGCCGGGTCCAGCTGAGCTGTTCTGAACGGCATTCGAACCGACATCCTGAGCGCGCACTCCCTCATCACCACTTGCATGATGAGGGAGCCCTTCCCCTCCACTACAGGCTGGCCAGAGCCTTGTTGAAGATTGCACTCGGCCGCATCGCCTGCGAGGCTTTCTGATTGTCCGGTTGATAATACCCGCCGATGTCGACTGGCTTGCCCTGCACCCCGTTGAGTTCCGCAACGATCTGCGCTTCGTTCTGCGTCAGTGTCTGCGCCAGCGGCGCGAAATGCGCCTGCAATTGCACGTCGTCCGTTTGCGCGGCCAAGGCTTGAGCCCAGTACAGCGCGAGGTAGAAATGACTGCCGCGATTGTCCAGATGGCCGACACGACGCGTGGGTGACTTGTCGTTGTCCAGGAACAGTCCGGTGGCCTTGTTCAAGGTGTCCGCCAGCACCTGAGCCTTCTTGTTGCCGGTCTTCATGGCCAGGTCTTCGATGGAAACGGCCAGCGCGAGGAACTCACCCAGAGAATCCCAGCGCAGATGCCCCTCTTCCAGGAACTGCTGCACATGCTTGGGCGCAGAGCCGCCCGCCCCGGTCTCGAACAGACCACCGCCAGCCAGCAGCGGCACGATCGAGAGCATCTTCGCGCTGGTGCCCAGCTCAAGAATGGGGAACAGATCTGTCAGATAGTCACGCAGCACATTGCCAGTCACGGAAATCGTGTCCTTGCCAGCGCGGATGCGCTCGAGCGAGAAACGCACGGCCTCCACCGGTGACATGATGCGAATGTCCAGCCCCTCTGTGTTGTGATTCTTCAGATACGCCTGCACCTTGCGGATGAGCTGCACGTCGTGGGCGCGTTTGTCATCCAGCCAGAAGACCGCGGGCGTGGACGTGGCACGGGCGCGCACCACGGCGAGCTTCACCCAGTCCTGCACCGGCAGATCGCGAGTCTGGCACATGCGCCAGATGTCGCCCTGGGCAACTTCGTGCTCAAAAACCACGTCGCCCGCACTGTTGACCACACGCACGCTGCCATCGGCCGGCACCTTGAAGGTCTTGTCGTGCGAGCCGTATTCCTCCGCCTTCTGCGCCATCAGGCCGACATTGGACACGCTGCCCATGGTCGCCACATCGAAGGCGCCGTGCTTCCTGCAGTTGTCGATGGTCTCCTGATAGACGCCGGCATAGCAGCGATCGGGAATCATGGCCTTGGTGTCGTGCAGCTTGCCATCAGCACCCCACATCTGACCGGAGGCGCGGATCGCGGCGGGCATGGAGGCATCGACGATCACGTCACTGGGGACGTGCAGATTGGTGATGCCCTTGTCGGAATCCACCATGGCCAGCGCCGGCCGAGTCTTGTAGACGGCCTGGATGTCGGCCTCGATCTGCTCGCGCTGGGGCGCCGGCAGTTTCTTGATCTTCTCGTAGACATCGCCCAGACCATTGGCGGGATCCACACCCAACTGCGCAAACACGGCGGCGTGCTTGTTGAATACGTCCTCGAAATACACGGTCACTGCGTGGCCGAACATGATCGGGTCGGAGACCTTCATCATGGTGGCCTTCAGGTGGAGGGACAGCAGCACGCCGGTGCGTGCCGCGTCGGCGATCTGCTCCGCGAAGAAGCGGCGCAGCGCGGCACAGCGCATGACCGAGGCGTCGATGATCTCGCCCGCCTGCAGCGCGGTTTTCTCCTTCAGCACCTTGACGGCACCGTCCTTGCCGACGAACTCGATGCGCACACTGTCAGCCGCCGCCATGACGGCGGATTTCTCGCTGGAATAGAAGTCGCCATCCTGCATGTGGGCGACATGGGACTTCGAGTCGGGCGACCACTTGCCCATGGAATGCGGGTTCTTGCGGGCGTATTCCTTCACGGGAGCTGCCACACGGCGATCCGAGTTGCCTTCGCGCAGCACCGGGTTCACGGCACTGCCCAGCACCTTGGCATAACGCGCCTTGATGGCTTTCTCCTCGTCGCTTTTCGCATCTTCGGGGTAATCCGGCACGGCATAGCCATGGGCCTGCAATTCCTTGATGGCGGCCTGCAACTGCGGGATGGACGCACTGATGTTGGGCAGCTTGATGATGTTGGCTTCCGGCGTCTGGGCCAGCTCGCCCAGTTCGGCAAGAGCATCGCTCTGGCGCTGCTCCGCGGTCAGGGCGTCAGGGAAATTGGCGATGATGCGGCCCGCGAGCGAGATATCCTTGGTGATCACATCGATGCCTGCGGCGCGCGCAAAGGCCTGCACGATCGGCAGCAGCGAATACGTGGCCAGTGCCGGTGCTTCATCAGTGATGGTGTAGATGATCGTGGGTGCATTCGTCATTTTTGTTTCCTTGATTGCGTGGACAGACTTCACCAGAGGTGTTCAGTGGCGGGATACGGAACAGATCTCAACACTGCAGAGTTTTCTAAGAGCTTGATGCTCAAGCTGAAAGTGGCGGCATTGTAGCAGCAGAGGGTTTGCTAGAATAGCCGCCTCAACCCTGTGGCAGAGGCGTGGCATGGCTCAACTGATCCTACTCAACAAACCCTACGACATGCTGTCCCAGTTCACCGACGACAGCGGCCGCGCCACGCTCGCCAGCTGCATCGACCTGCCAGGCTTTTACCCCGCCGGTCGCCTGGACCGGGATTCGGAAGGCCTGCTCCTGTTGACCAACGACGGTCGGCTGCAGCAGCGCATCAGCGATCCGCAGCACAAGATGGGCAAGATCTACTGGGCCCAGGTCGAGGGAACTCCCTCTACCGAAGCACTGGAGAGCCTGCGCAGTGGCGTGGTGCTGAACGACGGCATGACGCGCCCGGCCAGAGTGCGGGCGCTCGAGGAGCCGGTGCTGTGGGCGCGCCATCCGCCGATCCGGGAGCGTCGCCACATCCCGACTGCCTGGCTGGAACTCACCCTGTTCGAAGGTCGCAATCGCCAGGTGCGGCGCATGACGGCCGCCGTCGGACTGCCCACGTTGCGACTGGTGCGGGTGGCGATCGGGCCCTGGACCCTGGGGGACTTGCAGCCGGGCGAATGGCGACTGCTGGAGGTGACGGGCAAGGAGCGCTGAGCCTTAAGGCGCTCAGCGTTTCTCCCAGCGCGCGCGGGCCGTTTCGTCGGCACTGCGGCTTTCGATCCAGTGAGCGCCGGCCGCCGTGTGCTGCTTCTTCCAGAACGGCGCCCGGGTCTTGAGATAGTCCATGATGAATTCGGCCGCGGCGAAGGCATCCCCCCGATGCGTGCTGGCAATGCCGACGTAGACGATCTGATCGCCGGCCTCCAGCGGGCCCACGCGATGAATGACCTGCCAGGCCAGCACGTCCCAGCGCGCACGCGCCTCGTCGACGATTGCCAGGAGGGCTTTCTCGGTCATGCCTGGATAGTGTTCCAGCACCAGCCGCTGCACCGCCGGCTCCCGGCCCGCCTCGCTGCCTTCATAGAATTCGCGCACCAGCCCCGTGAAGCTCACGATGGCGCCGGCATTGCCGGCAGTGCTGCGCAACTGCGCGTAAAGCGCCGCCACATCGAAATCGGCTTCCTGCACACTGAGCATGCTCAGCCCCCCGTCATCGGCGGGAAGAAGGCAAGCTCTTCCGCGCCGCTCAGCGGATGACTGCGATCGACGATGGTCTGATTCACGGCCACCAGTACCTGCGTGGTGTCCTGCAGGATCTCCCATGGCTCGCCTCGGCTGGTGGCGAGGTGCGCGGCCAGTGCGCCCACCGTGCCCACACCCACCGGCAGCGCCAGAGTCTCGGTACTGCGCCCGAGCGTCTCCCGCAGACTGGCGAAATACTGGATGTTCAGCATCGTGCAGGCACTCCCCTGGTTGG
>CAYQBR010000143.1:0-3953 GCA_964415735.1 uncultured Klebsiella sp.
GCCGTGGACACGAACAGGCAGGGTGCCAGTCCCCACAGCTGATAGACCAGGCCGGAGAGCAGCGTGCCGAGCAGCCGGCCGGCCGCATTGGCCATGTAGTAGAAGCCCACGTCCAGCGACACGCCATCCGCCCGCGCCCAGGACACAATGAGATACGAGTGCACGGCGGAGTTGATGGCGAACACCGCGCCGAACGCCAGCAGCCCCGCCACCAGCACGATTTCCTCCTGCCACTGCGCCAGCAGCGCGGCGCCAATCAGCGCGGGCAGCAGACACAGCAGCGCCGCCCACACGAACACCGTGCGCCCTGTGGGCGCCTTGTCCGTGCCGCCTGTCATGGCTGGGGCGAGGGCCTGTACCGCCCCATAACCCATCACCCACAGCGCGAGCAGGGTGCCGACCTGCGTCGAGGTCCAGTCGAGCTGACTCTGCAGATACACCGGCAGCGCCACCACGAACCAGACATCCCGCGCGGCGAAGAGGAAGAAACGCGCGGCCGAGAGGCGGTTGATGGCGGGGCTCCTGGAGAAAAGTTCGCGGAACTTCGGCTTGACGCTGGCGATCCCGGTCTGGCGGTCCAGCAGCAGCATGCTCAGGGCCAGCACACCGCCCAGCAGCACCGCCAGGATCAGCACGGCGCCCTGGAATTCGAAGCGCGCCAGCAGGAAGCCCCCCAGGAAGAAACCGACGCCCTTGAGCGCGTTCTTGGAGCCGGTCAGCCTGGCCACCCAGCGATACAGCGTGCCCTGGGCATCGTCCGCCACCAGATTGCGGACGCTGCTCTTGGCGCTCATCTTGTTCAGATCCTTGGCGATGCCCGACAGCGCCTGCGCCAGCATCACCCAGACCACGGTCAGCAGGTCTGGGTCGACCAGCAGCATGAGCAGGGCCAGGATCTGCAGTGCCAGCCCCAGGTGCAGGGTGACATTCAGCCCGAGGCGACTGGCCAGCCAGCCGCCGCCGAGGTTGGTGACGATGCCGAAGAATTCATACAGCAGAAACAGCGAGGCGACTTCCAGCGCGCTGAAGCCCAGCCCGTGGAAGAACAGCACCACCAGCATGCGCAAGGCGCCGTCGGTGAGTGTGAAGGCCCAGTAGCTGGCGGTGATCACCAGATACTGCGCCAGAGGCTTGTGCCGCAGCAGGCCAGCCATGGCGGTCAGCTCCGGCCGACCTTGCAGGCCAGTTCCATCAGGCGGTGCACATAGCCGATCTCGTTGTCGTACCACGCCAGGAGCTTCACCTGCGTGCCGTTGATGACCATGGTCGATAGGGCATCGACGATGCTGGAGCGCGGGTCGTTGACATAGTCCACCGACACCAGCGGGCGTTCCTCGTAGCCCAGGATGCCCCGCAGACGCCCTTCCGCAGCCTCGCGCAGCAGCGCATTGACTTCGTCGACCGTCACCGGCCGCTCCACCTCGAACACGCAGTCGGTCAGCGAGGCGTTGGTGATGGGTACGCGCACGGCAATGCCGTTGAGGCGGCCGCGCAGCTCGGGGAAGATTTCCGTGATGGCGGTGGCCGAGCCCGTGCTGGTGGGAATCAGCGACACACCGCAGGCACGGGCGCGACGCAGGTCCTTGTGGAATTCGTCCAGCACGCTCTGGGTGTTGGTGATGTCGTGCACCGTGGTGATGCTGCCGTGGCGAATGCCGATGCCGCGGTGAATCACGTCCACGATGGGGGCGAGGCAGTTGGTGGTGCAGGAAGCTGCCGTGACGATGCGATGCAGTGCTGGGTCGTACAGATGATCGTTGACGCCCATGACGATGTTCAGCGTGCCGTCCTTCACCGGGGCCGACACCACCACGCGCGCGATGCCCTGCTCGAGCAGCGGCGCGAGGGTCTGCTGCGACTTGAACTTGCCAGTGCACTCCACGACCACGTCGGCCCTGCTGCCGGCCCAGTCGGTGGCTGCCAGTGCGGCGTTGCGCGACCAGCCGATGCGACGCCCCTCGATGATCAGCGCGTGCTCCTCGGCTCGGATGTCGCGCAGCCAGGGGCCGTGCTGGGAATCGAACTGCAGCAGATGGGCGGCTTCGGCCGGACTGCCAGCGATCTCGTTGATGTGGACGATCTCGAGGTCGGGCCAGTCCCAGGCCGCGCGCAGGGCGAGGCGGCCCATGCGACCGAAGCCGTTGAAGGCGATCTTGAGGCTCATGGCGGTGCTCCTGTGTCCAGAGAGGCCCGGAGTATACCCAAGTCATGTGACAGCGCGACCCTGCAGGCCGAGTGCGGCGCAATTGCTCCGGCGGGCTTGAAGCCTGCGGGGCCAGCTCCCACTATAGGGCTGCCCGTCAACGCCACCGGAGTGTGCTCACCATGAATGTCTCTCGCCGTCTGTTTCTGCTTCTCGCCTGGCTGGGTGCCAGCCTCGCTGCCGCCAGTGCCTTGGCCCAGCCGGACTACGCGAACTTCAAGACCAACGATGAAGAGAACAACATCGAGGTCTTCAAGCAGGCCAGCCCGTCTGTGGTCTACATCACCAATTCGCGCCTGGTGCGCCGCTCGTTCTATTCGCTGAACCCGCAGGAGATTCCCCAGGGCAGTGGCTCGGGGTTCATCTGGAGTCGGGAAGGGTATGTGGTCACCAACTTCCACGTGATCCAGCAGGCCTCGCGGCTCACCGTGACCCTGCAGGACGGCAGTGCCTGGGACGCCGAAGTGGTGGGAGCCGAGCCGGACAAGGACCTCGCTGTGCTGCGCATCGACGCGCCGGCTGAAAAACTGCAGCCGCTGCAGGTGGGCGATTCCTCGCTGCTGGAAGTCGGCCGCAAGGTGATCGCCATCGGCAACCCCTTCGGCCTGGACACCACGCTGACCGTGGGCGTGGTGAGTGCGCTGGGCCGCGAGATCGATTCGGTGAGCCGGCGCAAGATCCGCGACGTGATCCAGACCGATGCCGCCATCAACCCGGGCAACTCCGGTGGCCCGCTGCTCAACTCCCTGGGCCAGCTGGTGGGCGTCAACACCGCCATCTACAGCCCCAGCGGGGCCAGTTCCGGCATTGGCTTCGCGATTCCGTCCAACACCGTGGCCAAGATCGTGCCTGAGCTGATCACCTACGGCCGGGTGCAGACGCCGACGCTGGGCATCTCCCTGCTGCCGCCGCAGTATGCCGAGTATTACCGCAGCCAGGCGGGCATTCGCGGGGTCATCGTGATGGACGTGATCGAGGGCGGCAGTCCGGAGCGCGTGGGCATGCGCGGTCTGCGTGAGACGAACCGGGGCATTGCGCTTGGGGATGTGATCACGGCGATCGATGACGAGGAAATCGTCAACGAGGATGATCTGCTGAACGCGCTGGAGAACCGCCGCGCCGGCGATGTGGTGACGGTCACCACGCAGCGTGACACCGAGACCCTGACCTACGAGATCGAGCTGCAGGCTTCCCAGGCCCAGTAGCCTCGATGTAGGAGCCTGCTTGCAGGCGAACTCTCGCACAGAGCCACGCTCGTCATCCGGGACAGCGCTTGCAGACACGCTGCAAGTACGTCCCTGTAAGCTCGCTGCCCGCCATCCATGGCGGGCAACGGTCTGCAATCGCTGTCCCGGATGACATGCCTGCTGCTCCAGGTTCGCCTGCGAGCAGGCTCCTACGGATCACACGCCGGAGCGAGCCTGGAGTTCCTCGCGGCGTCTGGCCACCGCCGCGCGCACCTGCTCCGGTGCCGTGCCGCCCACGTGGTTGCGGGCGCGCACCGAGCCTTCCAGCGTCAGCACGGCGAACACATCCTGCTCGATGGCGCTGGAGAACTGCTGCAGCTCCGGCAGGCTCAGTGCGCTCAGGTCCTTCTTCTGTGCAATGCCATAGGCGACTGACTTGCCGACGATCTCGTGCGCGTCGCGGAAGGCGATGCCCTTGCGCACCAGGTAGTCGGCCAGGTCGGTGGCGGTGGCATAGCCCTTGAGCGCGGCGTTGTAGAGCGATTCCTTCTTCGGCCGGATGG
>CAYQBR010000144.1:0-947 GCA_964415735.1 uncultured Klebsiella sp.
CTTCCTTTTCACCGTGGCTGGGCACCAGCCACACCACCAGCTTGACCAGATAGTCGAGCAGCGGAATCCACAGCAACACGTTGATGACATTGAACACGGTGTGCGCCATGGCGATGTGGAAGGCAATGTGCGGACGGCTGCCATCCGGGTTCAGCATATCGGCCGGGTTCGCCACCAGGGCGTCGATGAAACTGACAAAGGACGGGAACATCGTCACGAAGAGGATCGCGCCGATGATGTTGAAGATGGCGTGAGCACGTGCGGCGCGCACCGCGGAAGTGTTGGCGCCGATCGCCGCCAGCTGGGTGGTGATGCTGGTGCCGACGTTCTCGCCGATGATCAGCGCGACGGCGGTGTGGAAATCGATGAGGCCGGTGGAGGCCAGGGTGATCGTGATGCCCAGCATGGCCGAGCTGCTCTGGATGATGACGGTCAGCAGGCAGGCAATCAACACGCAGGCCAGCACACTGCCCATGGATTGCGCATTGAACAGATGCATGTAGGACACGACAGCCGGGGCGTCGCGCAGCGGTTCGAAGGCGCCGCTCATGATCTCCATGCCCATGAAGATCAGCCCGAGGGCCACCAGCAACTTGCCGATCGCACTGGTGACCACCGACTTGCTCGCCATCATGGGGTAGATGCCCAGGCCCAGCAGCAGCAGGCCGTACTTGCCCAGCTTCATCGAGAGGATCCAGCCGGTGATGGTCGTGCCGATGTTGGCGCCGAGGATGACGCCGATCGCATGCTTCAACTCCATGAGGCCGGCGTTCACCAGGCTCACGGCCATCACCGTGGTAATGCTGCTGAACTGGACGACTGCCGTGATGGAAAATCCGGCCAGTACCGCCAGAACGCGGTTGCGGGTCAGGGTGGCGAGAATGCGCTGAAGGGCGTCGGTGCTGCCGGATTGCAGGCCTTCGGAAAGGAACTTGAGGCCCAGGAAA
>CAYQBR010000144.1:957-3952 GCA_964415735.1 uncultured Klebsiella sp.
AACAGGCGCAGACCACCAATCGCGGTGTATGCAATCTCGAAATAAGTCATGGGCTTGCAGTCTAGAGAAACGCCCAGGACATTACAATTTCTTTGCATATCCGTCACCCAGGACGGAGCGGGCTGGATCAGCCCATGTGCGCAGGACCGGTGAGAGAGGTCAGCGCGGCGGTCAACACCAGCACCAGAACGGCCAGAACGCGCTCGAAGGCGATGGACTGACGCAGGCGTTCACTGCCACTGCGCGCGAGGGCGGGCACGAGATGAAACTTGTTGAGCGCACCAAGCCCCAGCAAGCCGAGCACCAGCGCGAGCTTGCCTGCGAGCACGCGCCCGTAAGGAGTCGTCAGCAGATCGGCAGTCCCCTGCAGCAACTGGGTCAGCAGGAACACCCCGCTCAGCAGCAGAGCGCCGATGATGCCCCAGCCCCACAGGCCGAAACGCTGCAGCAGCGGCAGCACGCGATCTGCAGGCTCACGCTCGCAGAGCAGGTACAGGGCTGGCAGCGCCCCCACCCACAGGCTGATGGACAAGGTGTGCAGCACGATCGCCACCTGCCCCGGCAGGCTGAGACTGGCCACATGCCCGAGCACCGCGAAGGACACCGCGAACAGCAAGGTGCCCGCAAGCCAGCTCAGCAGCAGACGTGGCGGCAAACGCTTCACCCCTTGGGCGAGCAGCGCCTGATGTGCCTGCGACAGTCCTGCGAGCAACACCGCCAGTGCCGCCGCTCGCAGCAGCAGACCATGGCCGACACTGGAGCGCAGCACGATGCCGGCCATGAAGGTGTCGACCATGCCGCGCAGGCCGTTCTGGTTGATCTGGCCGACCTGCAGCAGGAAATGCAGCAGCAGGGCTGCGAGGGCGACAAAGCCCAGACGACGGGAACGGGCAATCAGCCGGGCACGCAACGCGGGCGACCAGCAGGAGAAGGAAGATGCCACAGGGATGGCCGGGCGAGTGCCGAGCCAGAAGACGAACAGTGTGCCCGCGAGGCTGACGAAACCGGCATAGGCGACCAGCTTGCACAGCAGGGTCGCCAGCGCCCACGGGCTGGTATCGAGCATGATCAGTGGACGTGCGCGTCGCCACCGTGGCCATGCTCAGGCATGACAGCTGCCGGCGCGTTCGGGTCCACGTTGAACATGAAGTTCTCGCTCACGGAGTGGCCGTCCTCGCCGAGGATAGTCCAGTCCACGCGATAGGCGCCGGCCGGCAGAACAGGCATCGGAATGTGGAAGGTGGCACTGGCGGTGGCCTGGGGCACGAAACCCACATCGACGGCGCCATTGCTGCCCGCCACGGTCAGGCGCACCAGGCGCACGGAGCCGTCAAAGGAAAGCATCAGCATTTCCGGGGAGGACACGGTCTGGCCATTGCCCGGCACGGTGCCGGATGCAGAGCTGTGCGCGAAGGCGCCGCTGTGCAGCAACACGGACAGCAGGACGGCAAAGGCAGCCTGCAACAGGGATGTTCTTTTCATGATTCACCTCATCGTAGTGGGATGGCGCATTGCACTCGGGGCGCAGGCAGCAGGACCCTGCTGCGTCACTGCCCGGCAGTGTACCCGAAGCCCTGCGCGCTTGCTAAGCGGCAGATTGTCGCAGTCAGCCGCGGATTGTCTGCTAGACTCGCGGCCATGATGACACGTCCTCCCCTGCTGATCGCCAATGCCTTCCACGCCGACACCCTCGCGGTGCTGGAGGCCACCTACGACGCCCACAAGCTCTGGCTGCTCGATGACGCGCAGCAGCGCGCGCTGATCGCGCGCCTCGCCCCCGACTGCGTCGCGGTGGCCTCGGCGTCCTGGGTGACCAACCCCCTCATCTACGAGTTGCCCGGTCTGGAGATCATCAGCTGCTTCGGCGTGGGCGTGGACGGCATTGACTTCGGCATCACCCGCGCACGCGGCATCCAGGTCACCAACACCCCGCGCGTGCTCAACGACGCCGTGGCCGACATCGCCCTGGGGCTGATCCTGGCCACCTCCCGCAAACTCGTGCAGGCCGACGCCTTCGTGCGCGCCGGCGAGTGGTCGCGCGGCCCCTTCCCGTTCGGCCAGTCCCTCGCGGGCAAGACGCTGGGCATCGTGGGCATGGGCGCCATCGGCGAGGAGATCGCCCTGCGTGCGCTGGCCTGCCGCATGAAGATCGCCTACCACAACCGCCGTCAGGCCGACCTGCCCTTTCGCTACCACGACAGCCTCGAATCCCTGGCGCGGGACAGCGACATTCTGCTCTCCATGCTGCCGGGCGGACGCGAGACCGAGGGCCTGGTCGGCATGGACGTGTTCCGCGCCCTGGGCCCGCAGGGCATCTTCCTGAATGTGGGCCGTGGCAGCACCGTGCGCCAGGACGAGCTGATCCAGGCCCTGCAGCAGGGCGTGATCGCCGGCGCCGGGCTGGATGTCTATGCTCGCGAGCCCGAGGTGCCCGAGGCCCTGCGCGCGCTGCCCAATGTGGTGCTGCTGCCGCACATCGGCAGTGCCACCGTGGAAACCCGCCAGGCCATGGGGCAGCTGGTGATCGACAACCTGGCCGCCTTCTTTGCCGGCGAACGCCTGCTGACGCCCGTCTAGCAGAGTGCAGGGGAGGTGTGCCGGCCCCGCCGACTTGGTTACAATCTGGCGCCCATCCGCCGGCGCAAAGCACGCCGGCCCACCCGCAGAGGACTGCTCATGCGCTCACCCCGCCCGCTTCGCACCGCCACGATGATCGGCCTGGCCCTGCTGGCCACCAGCCTGCTGCCTGCGGGCCTGCAGGCCCAGACCCAACCCGGCTTTCGCACCGAGCTGGTGACCGACGAGATCCCCGTGCCCTGGGGCATGGACTGGCTGCCCGATGGCGACCTGCTGGTGACCAATCGCGGCGGTCAGCTTTACCGCGTACGAGGCGGCGAGCTCACCACCATCGAAGGCGTGCCCGAAGTGCATGTGAACGGTCAGGGCGGCCTGCTCGACATCGCCCTGCACCCGGATTACGCCAGCAACGGCTGGC
>CAYQBR010000145.1:0-3890 GCA_964415735.1 uncultured Klebsiella sp.
GCGCACACGCAATGAAGCGGACAGCAATGACATGGATGCTCGGACTCGTGGCCGCACTGCTGTGGCCAGCGCTGGCGTTCGCCCAGCCGGCAGAGAAGGTGGTGCTGCAGCTGAAGTGGGAACACGAGTTCCAGTTTGCCGGCTACTACGCCGCGCTGTGGCAGGGCTATTACGCCGAGGAAGGCCTTGACGTGGAGCTGCGCTCGGCCATCACGCCAGAGCGGCAATTCCTGGCGCCCGATGAACAGGTGCGCTCCGGCGCGGCAGACTTCGGCATCGGCGGCATCGATGCCATGGTGGCGCGCGGGCGGGGCGAGGACTTCGTGGTGCTCAGCACCATCTTCCAGCGCTCACCCGTGGCCGTGTTCAGTCTCGAAAACCAGCCCATGACCTCGCTGCTGCAGCTCAGTCAGCTGCGGCTTGCCGCCGTCACCGACGATTTCACCCGCACCCAGGTGCTGGCCTTGTTCATGGAGGCCGGCGTGGACCCGAACAGCGTGCGCTTCGTGGACGTGCCCACCAGCGTCGATTCGCTGGTGGATGGCAGCGTGGATGCCGTGGTCACCTATGACGTCTCTGCCCAGTATCGCGCCCAGGAGCTGGGGGTGCGCCTGAACATGCTGCACCCCGCCGACCATGGCATCAATTTCTACGGCGACGCCCTCTACACCACGCAGCGCCTGCTCGAGGAAGACCCGGACAAGGTGGCGCGCTTCGTGCGGGCGAGTCTGCGCGGCTGGGAGTTTGCGGTCGCCAATCCCGAGGCCGTGGCCTCGCGCATTTCCAGCCTGCCCCGCTACAAGTATCTGTACAGCGATTTCGCCGGCTACAACCGTTTCTTTGCGCAGCGCATTGACGACTACCTGCTCACCCAGGTGGTGCCGCTGGGGCACAACCAGCTGGAGCGCTGGGAACACGCCTATTTCCTGCTGCAGCAGCTGGGTCTGATCGCCGTTCCCTTCGCGGTGGAGGACCTCGTGCAGCAGTCTGTCGAGGCCGAGACGGCGAATTCCTCCGCGACGACCCTGCGCAGCGTCGGCGTGGTGATGGGCCTCGCGCTGTTGGCCCTGGCAGTGGCGATGTATTTCATCCGCTCCTTTCACTGGCGCCTGTTCGTGGCCGCGCCCATCTTCTTCCTGGCCTTGCAGCAGCTGGGGGAACTGCGCCTGCGCAATGTGCTGCAGGAGCTGGAGCGTGTGCAGGTGTTCGAGAATCTCAGTTCCGTGCGCTATCAGCTGGAAAGTGCCTTGTCTAACACCTTGTCGCTCATCAACGGCCTCAATGCCTTCATTGCCTCCAGTCCCGATTTCACCCAGGCGGAGTTCGATACCTACGCGGCCACCGTCCTGATGCGCGAGCCGGCGCTGATCAACCTGGCGGCTGCGCCGGGCCTGGTGGTCCGCCATGTCTACCCGCTGGAAGGCAATGAAGCGGTTCTGGGGCTGGATTACACCGCTGTCGAGAGTCAGCGTGCAGCCGTGCAGCGCGTCATCCGTACCGGCAGCATGGTGGTGGGCGGGCCTCTGGAGCTGGTGCAGGGGGGCACGGCCTTCGTGGCCCGTTCGCCCGTGTTCCTGGCGGATGAATCGGGTGCCCGACGACTCTGGGGCATCGTGTCGGCGCCGATCGCAGTGGATTCGGTGTACGCCAACACCGACTTGTTTGATCCGGGTAACGGCCTCGAGATTGCCATTCGCGGTCGCGATGGTCTGGGCCCGGACGGCGAGGTCTTCTTCGGCGATCCTGCCGTGTTCGCCAATCCACGCACCGTGACCATGCCGGTCGTGGTGGGCGGCGGCTCCTGGCAGATCGGCGCCTATGCGCTGGCCGACATTCGCGACGGCAATCCCGCTCTGCTGGCCCTGCGCGCAACCTGCCTGCTGCTGGCACTGCTGTGCATGCTCGCCGTGTCGCTGCGCCAGCGTGCCCTGCGCAAGGAAAACGCCTACGAGCAGCGCATTTTCCGGAACGAGCAGTTTTTGCGGGAAGTGGAAGCCGTGTCGCGCGTGGGCGGCTGGCGCCTCACGGCCGATGGGCAGTTCTCCGAAGTGTCGGAGCAGTTCTGCCAGATCATGGGCGTGACGCAGGAGCGTGAGCCGCTGTCGCTGGAGCGCCTGTGCGCACACTTCAATGACGAGAGCGGGCGCCTGCTCCGCCGCCTGGTGGAACGCGCCCTGCAACGCTCACTCAATTTCGACACCGAGCTGCGCCTGCTGCGCCGCGACGAGAGCGAACTGTGGCTGCACATCCGTGGCGAGATCATTCGCCACAGCGCCGAGCACAAGGAACTGGTGGGCGCGATTCAGGACATCACCAAGGCCAAGAAGGCCGACTCGCTGATCGAGTATCAGGCCAATTACGACGCGCTGACCGGCCTCGCCAATCGCACGCTGTTCCGTGACCGGCTTGCCAATGCCCTGGCTGCCGCGCGCCGCACCAGCACCAAGCTGGCCGTGGTGTTCATCGATCTCGACAACTTCAAATCGGTGAATGACAACCTCGGGCACGATGTGGGCGACGAGGTGCTGGTGGAAGCCGCGCGGCGCATCCGCAGCTGTGTGCGTGAAGTGGACACGGTGGCGCGCTACAGCGGCGATGAATTCATCGTGGTGATCCGCGATGTGTTCACCGAGTCCTCCGTGTGGCGCATCGTCGACAACATCGTCGCCACGGTCGCGCAGTCCTATGCCGTCGGCACGCATCAGGTCTACTGCGGCGCGAGTGTCGGCATCGCGTTCTTCCCCGATGATGCGACGGACGGCGACACGCTGATCATCAAGGCCGATCAGGCGATGTACGAAGTGAAGAAATCGGGGCGCAACGGCTGGCTGTTCTACACCGACGAGATGCAGAAGAAATCCGAGCGCCGTCACGATCTCTACACGCAATTGGTGGAAGCCTTGAACGCCGGCGCGCTGAGCGTGCATTACCAGCCCATTCATTCGCTGTGTGAGAACCGCATCGTGGGCTGCGAGGCGCTGGTGCGCTGGCAGCTGCCCGATGGCAGTTTCGTGCCTCCGGATGATTTCATTCCGCTGGCCGAGGAGAGCGGACTCGTGCTGGCCATCGATCTGCTGGTGCTGCGCACGGCCCGCGAATTTCTCGGCGCGCTCAATGATGAATTCCAGCAAAGCCTGGGCCTGTCCGTGAATGTCTCCACGCGGCTGCTCTACATGCGCGACGATTCCGCGCAGGAATGGTTCCGTATCATCAAGACGCCGGGCAATGTGCCGCTCACGGTGGAGATCACCGAACGAGTGCTCGTTGAGGATGCGGCCCGTGCACTGAAATTGCTCGACGAACTCAGTTCAGCCGGCGTGCACATCAGCATCGATGACTTCGGCACTGGCTATTCCGGTCTGAGCTATCTGTCGCGCTTCCCCGTGCACGGCCTGAAGATCGACCGCAGTTTCGTCGGCAAGATCGGTGTGGCGAAAACCGAGGAGGCCCTCATCGAAACCATCCTGCTCATGGCCTCGCGGCTGCAGCTGAGCGTGGTGGCGGAAGGCGTGGAAACGCAGCAGCAGCTGGATTTCCTGCGCGCCGCGCACTGCGATCTGGTGCAGGGTTTTCTGCTCGGACGACCGATGGAAGCCGCGCAATTGCGGGCGCTGATCGCGCAGCAGATCGTGTAGGAATTTTGCCATACCCCTTCTTGGAAACGTCTCTGTCAATCCCCTGATCCTGTGGTTTTAGAACAGCAAGCAAAAATTGCGCGCGTGGTTTTTCGTTCCTGTGTCGTGATCGGGTGTTGAACAGTATTTGATCGGCACTATAAGCTGGCACCGCCGGAACGGACTTTGCCTGTGTGCTGAAAGTCGTTGCTTCTGGCGTTTTCGAATCCGTCACTCTCAGAGGCCCCGATCATGTCCTTACAACACGCCGTCAAT
>CAYQBR010000146.1:0-3871 GCA_964415735.1 uncultured Klebsiella sp.
GTTTCGGCGGCGAGACAGTGCTGGCAGGCAATATCCTCGTGCGTCAGCGCGGCACTCACTTCCACCCCGGTGTGAATGTCGGTCTTGGCAAGGATCACACGATCTTCGCGACCGTCACCGGCACAGTGAAGTTTGAGGTCAAGGGTCCGGCCCGCAGAAAATACGTCAGTATTGTTCCGGTCTGATCCCGCGCTTCATTTCGTTCGCCGAGCACGCTGGCCGATGGTCGAGTGTGCTCGGGCAAAAAGCCTCGTCCGTGACGGGGCTTTTTCATATTGGGCAATTCGCCACATCAGCGCTTTAGGCATCCCGGTTTCGGGGCAGGTAAACCATGAAGTTTGTAGATGAAGCCGAAATAACGGTGGAAGCCGGCAAGGGCGGCAATGGCTGCATGAGTTTCCGGCGCGAGAAATTCATTGCCAAGGGTGGCCCTAACGGCGGCGATGGCGGCGACGGCGGCAGTGTCTACCTGGTGGGCGATAGTTCCTTGAACACGCTGGTGGATTTTCGTTTTCAGCCACAGTATCGCGCGCAGAACGGCCAGGGCGGGCAGAGCAAGAACTGCACCGGCAAGAGTGGCGAGGATCTCGTCGTCCGCATCCCCGTCGGCACGACCATCGTGGATGCCAATACCGAAGAATTGATTGCCGATATTTCCCAGGACGGCCAGCAGGTGCTGGTGGCTCGCGGCGGCTTTCACGGCCTTGGCAACACGCGCTTCAAATCCAGCACCAATCGCACGCCCACCAAGACGACGAATGGCACTCCCGGGGAATTCCGCGTGCTGCAGTTGACGCTCAAGGTGCTGGCTGACGTCGGCCTGCTGGGCATGCCGAATGCCGGCAAATCCACGCTCATTCGGGCTGTTTCCTCCGCGCGACCCAAGGTGGCCGATTATCCGTTCACCACGCTGGTGCCCAATCTGGGCGTGGTGCGCGTCAGCAGTGAACGCAGCTTCGTGATGGCCGACATCCCCGGCGTGATTGAAGGCGCTTCGGAGGGGGCGGGTCTTGGATTTCGTTTCCTGAAGCACCTGTCGCGGACGCGCCTGTTGCTGCATTTGCTGGATGTGGCGCCCCCCGACGGCTCTGATCCGGTGGTGCACGCACGCAAGATCGCCGAAGAATTGGAAAAATTCAGCCCGACGCTGGCCCGCAAGGAGCGCTGGCTGGTGCTGAACAAGCTCGATCTGGTGCCGGAAGACGAACGTGCCGCCTTGATCAAGCGTCTCACCAAGGCCTTGAAGTGGAAGGGGCGAGTGTTTTCCATCACGGCGATCAGCGGGGAAGGCTGCGCGGACATGTGCCAGGCGATCATGGTGTCTGTCGAAGAGCATCGCCGACGTCTGCTGGAAGATCCCGAATATCAGGAAGCACAGGCGGTGCTGGATCGGGAGATGGAATACGAGATCCGCAAGAGTATCGAGCGCAGTCGCGCCGCGCGTCGTGCTGACGCGGATGACGACATGGATGACTTCGACGATTTTGACGACGACAACTATTGATGATTTGACGAAACTGCGAGACCTGTCTGCATGATGCGAAAAGACTTGCTGAAGACGCGTTGCTGGGTAGTGAAGATCGGCAGCTCCCTGATCACCAACAATGGTCTCGGGCTCGACAAGCAGGCCATTTCGGCCTGGGTCGGACAACTGGTCGCCATGCAGAGGCAAGGCATTCAGGTGGTACTGGTCTCGTCGGGCGCTGTGGCAGAGGGCGTTGCTCGCCTGGGTCTCAAGAAGCGACCGAAGGAGATTCATCTGCAACAGGCCGCAGCCGCAGTCGGCCAGATGGGCTTGATCCAGACCTACGAAACCTTCTTCAAGGAGTATGGTGTCCATACGGCACAGATACTCCTCACCCACGACGATCTTTCCAATCGCACGCGTTACCTCAATGCGCGCAGCACGTTGCGCACCCTTGTCGACATGAAGGTCATCCCGGTCATCAACGAAAACGATACCGTGGCCACCGCGGAGCTGTGCTTTGGTGACAACGACACACTCGGGGCTCTTGTGGCCAATCTGGTGAATGCCGATGCGCTCGTCATCCTCACGGATCAGAAGGGGCTGCATGAGTCGGATCCCCGGCAGAATCCGGAGTCGCCGGTCATCAGCACGGCCATGGCAGGCGACCCGACGCTGGCCGGCATGGCGGGCGAGGGTGGCAGTCTGGGGCGTGGCGGCATGATCACCAAGGTGTCTGCCGCCAAGCTGGCGGCGCGCTCGGGTGCCTGCACCCTCATCGCCAGCGGTCGCGAGCCGGACGTGCTGGTCAGGCTGGCGCAGGGTGAAGAGATCGGCACCTTGTTGTTGCCTGAGAAACAACCCATGGCTGCACGCAAGCAATGGCTCGCCGGTCAGCTCAAGGCGAAAGGTCAGTTGATCATCGATGCCGGTGCGGTGAGGGTGCTGACGGCATCAGGTCGCAGTCTGCTGCCAGTCGGGGTGATTGCCTGCCAGGGGCAGTTCGAGCGAGGGGATGTTGTCACGTGTCTCGATGAGAACGGCAAGGAAGTCGCACGCGGCCTGGTGAATTACGACAGTCGTGAAACCGCGAAACTCCTGCGTGTATCCAGTGACAGGATAGAAGACGTGCTGGGCTATTCTGGCGAAGAGGAAATGATACATCGCGACAACATGGTGCTTGTGGAGTAGGGCGTCCCGGCCGCAGCGGGAGCATGAATTCCGCACCAATAAAAAAACCGGCTTCAGCCGGTTTTTTTATTTCCACTGCTGCAGATATCAGGCGGCTTTGAGCGCCAGGATGGCAGTGTTCAGGCGGCTCTTGTGACGAGCGGCCTTGTTCTTGTGAATGATGCCCTTGTCGGCCATTCTGTCGATCACGGGAACCGCGTTGTTGTAGGCAACAGTCGCCTTGTCGTAATCGCCGGTCTGGATCGCTGCAATCACCTTCTTCAGGTAGGTGCGAACCATGGAACGGAAGCTTGCATTGTGACGACGACGAACTTCCCCTTGACGGGCGCGCTTACGAGCTTGTGCTGAGTTGGCCAACTGATGCTCCTTGATGCATAGGCAATTCAATACGATTCAAATTTTGCGGCAGGTTCTGCGCCAGAGATTCCAGGGCAGATTTGACGAACGCCATGCGTTCGCCAGCCGATTTTTAGACGCGGCACTATGCCGGTTTAAACCGGTGTTGTCAAGGCAGCGAACGGCACTATAATGGCCGCCCTTGCCCTGAAGCGCTCCGTTTCGGGGGTGTCTGATCGAATTGCCACATAGGAAAACAGGACATTTCATGATCATCAAGCCGAAAGTACGCGGATTCATCTGTATCAACGCCCACCCGCAAGGGTGCGCTGCCAATGTGCGCGAGCAGATTGCCCATGTGAAGGCGCAAGGTCCCGTCGCCGGAGGCCCCCGCAACGTGCTGGTTCTCGGCTGCTCCACAGGGTACGGCTTGTCGTCTCGCATCGCGGCGGCTTTTGGCAGCGGAGCCAGCACGCTTGGGGTCTGTTTCGAGAAGCCTCCCACTGACGCCAAGACGGCTTCAGCCGGTTATTACAACACTGCCGCCTTTCATGAAGAGGCCGAAGCGGCCGGTCTGTTCTGCCAGACCATCAATGGCGACGCCTTCTCCGCCCAGTGCAAGGAGCAGGTCATCGAGGCCCTGAAAGTCGGCATGGGCAAGGTCGATCTCATCGTTTACAGCCTGGCCGCGCCACGTCGTACCGACCCCGCCACTGGCGAGACATACTCCTCCGTTCTGAAGCCCATCGGTCAGGCCTACACCGCCAAGAATCTGAATACCGACACGCACAAGATCGCGCCTGTCACCGTGGAGCCGGCCAGTGCCGAAGAGATCGCCGCCACTGTGAAAGTCATGGGCGGCGAGGACTGGGAACTGTG
>CAYQBR010000147.1:0-3863 GCA_964415735.1 uncultured Klebsiella sp.
AAAGGCAAACACCCACCTCTATTACTTAATCTCTACTTTTTAAAGAACTTTTCTCTTAACCTTCGTGGTCAGGAGCGGGGCGTATTATAGGGCCAATTTACGACTTGGCAAGCGATTTATTTCCACAAAGTCCAACCAAGAATCTACCCTTGGGCATCCAGCATAAAACCAACTTGCTTGGATATGACATTCGCTTTTATCTAACTTTGGCCAAGCTTCAAGAACCTGAGCCAAATTCGATACCCTAAAACCGGGAGCAAGATAATAGCATAGAGAGCGGATTCCGCAACACTTGCTCGCACTATCCAGAATAAATGTAAAAGCGCCAACAGCGCTGCAGCATAAACTGAAGCATGAATGTCCACCCATCGGCGACCAAGACGCTTGACGACAGACTTGGGGGATGTAAGCGCCAAGACTAACAGTATGCAGAACGAAACAAATCCAACGGTTATATAGGGCCTTTCGGATACGTCCTCGAAGACTTCCGCCCAGCGGAACTGAAGCAGGAAGATCACATATACGCAGACATGCAAGGTGGCGTAGAAGAAGGAGTAAAGCCCGAAGGTTCTGCGAAGAGGCGCGACTGTATGCAAATCAAATATCTTGCGAATCGGAGTGACACACAACGACAAAATCAATAATCGCAGTGCCCACTCTCCAGTTCGAACGGCAAGTTCATTGGCCGGATCAGGCCCCAAGTCGTTCTGATAAATGGCCAACAAGAGCGAAACAAGTGGCGCAAGACATAATGGGTGCGCCACCTGCGTCAGTCGCAGCCGCCGTGTGGAAGCCATGTTAGTTTGTAGAAGACATCAGTAAAACCGGGCAAGGTCCATTCCGGAGTAAAGGGAGGCTACCTGCTCACCGTACCCATTGAATTTTTCAGTCTTCATTCGGGTTGACCCGAACAGACTCTGTGGGAGTCTTGTCTCCATATCCTGGCGCCAACGCGGATGATGCACCTCAGGGTTCACATTGGCATAGAAGCCATACTCTTCCGGCGCCAGCATGTTCCAACTGGTTTCAGGCTCTGACTCAGTGAATCGAATCTTCACAATGGACTTGATACTCTTGAATCCGTACTTCCACGGGACAACCAAGCGCAACGGGGCGCCGTTTTGTGGCGGCAGATAATTCCCATAAAGACCAACTGCAATAAAGCTCAACGGATGCACCGCTTCATCAATTCGCAAGCCTTCCCTGTAGGGCCAGCTGATAGTGGTGAACCGAGAGCGCTGTCCTGGCATTTGCGACGGATCAAAAAGCGTGAAGAACTGGACGTACTTGGCCTTGGAATTCGGCTGGAACTGCTTGATCAGGTCAGCAAGCGGGAATCCAATCCAGGGGACTACCATGGACCATCGCTCCACACATCGCAGCCTGTAGATCCTTTCCTCCAATGCGTGGGGCTTAAGGATGTCCTCCAGATTGTAGATGCCAGGCTTGTCCACTTCCCCTTCTATGGTCACTGACCACGGATCAGCCTCGAATCGACCTGAGTTTGCAATCGGGTCTCCCTTCTCCACACCGAACTCGTAGAAGTTATTGTAGGACACGACGTCACTGTAAGGCGTCAAGGTCTCTTCGGTCGAAAATGGCCCACCCTCAGCGGCTGGAGCTATCGAAGCGAACTTTGACTCCCACCACGGAGCGGGTGCACTACGAAGCATATCGGCAGGGGCTCGAGCGCGCAGACCATCGCCGTCAGCAGCAAATACCTGCGTCGACAACCCACCTGCCGCAACTCCGAGCGCCAGACCCGCCCCCTCGACTATAAACTTGCGACGACTCAGATATACAGACTCGGGCGTGATCTCAGAGGGCAGAATATCGGGCTTGGACTTGATCAACATGTTGAAATCCTCGCAATCAAAGAGCGCAATGGTTTACTCGAACGCTGCCAACAGACTCAGGTTGTCCATGAGAATTCATTACGGAGAACCAGGTTAGGCGGATTTCCTTCCCTTCACTTTTGGCAGACGATAAACCCAGATCAACGGCCCTGTACACGCATAGATGACACACATCGTGAAAAGAACCTCATGGGGACTCTGGGCGATGACGACGAGCAAGACGACCGCCAGCAAAAAGACGACGTAGGGCACAGTGCCTCTGAAGTGCACTTCCTTGAAACTGTAATAGCGGAAGTTCGAAATCATCAGCATGCCGGTAAAGCTGGTCAACAAGGCCGTGAGCAAGGCGATGCCATACGTCATTTCAAGCTGATACTTGTGACCGACCCAGACGGCGAAAGTTACAAGACCGGCCGCGACAGGACTCTGCAATCCGACGAAGAACCGCTTGTCCACAGTCCCCTGCTGCACATTGAACCGAGCAAGGCGCAAGGCTGCGCAAGACATATAGATGAAACTCGCTGCCCAGCCCGCCTGCCCCAGAGACGAGAGCGCCCAGCTGAATACGATGAGCGCCGGCGCCACACCAAAGGACACCATGTCGGAGAGACTGTCGAATTGAGCGCCGAAAGCGCTCTGGGTATTGGTGAGCCGCGCAACGCGACCGTCGAGACCGTCCATCACGGCGGCAATCATGATGGCCCAGCCCGCCTCGTTGAAGTTGCCAGCCATCCCCGCGATTATGGCGTAGAAGCCGGCAAACAAGGCCCCCAGGGTCAAGAGATTGGGCAGCAGGTAAATGCCGCGCCGCCGCACCTTCTGGCCCCCTTCGGACACAACCTCTTCGTGCTCGTCAATCGGAAAGAGACTGTCTTCCTGATCCTTGTCGTAATCTGAATCCATGGTGCGGGAGATTCCTCTGCGCAGGTGCGCTGACCGGCTGTCAGGGCACGAAGGTGGCCGATTATACACTTAGTCCATCACACTGGGACCACGCTCGAGCCCCTCTGCTGACAACGCATGCAGACTCGACATGTCCCAGAAGGCCTTGATCACCGGATTGTTCAATTTGCGTCTAAGCATGCAGATTCCTATGGAAATCGGCGGCAGCGGAGGCGTGACGGCAAGAGTTTCTATCCGCGCACTCAAGGGGCTGTTTTCAACGACCAGCTGCGGCACCACTCCGACGCCAAACCCCAGACTCACCATGCTGACGATGGCCTCATTGCCCGCAACCTGCGCGTAAATGTGAGGCCGCACACCCTTGGCAGCAAACCACGCATCGACACGAGACCGCGCCAGGCCCGTCTCGGAGAGCACGAGCGGCAACTTTTGCCAGGGCAACTCCATGTTGGAGGACTCACAACGATCAAGCTGCTCACGCAGGACGGAAGGGGACGCCGGTGCGATGAATACCAGCGGAGACTCACGAATGATTCTGAACGACAACTTGTCCGGCAGAACATCAGGCAGGGCCGCGATCCCGACATCTTCGTGTTCATCAAGCACGCGCTGGATAGTCAGCGCCGTATCGCCCGTTCGCAGCTGAATATCCACATCCGGATAGTGCGAACGGAACTGATCTAACAGTTCATGCAGAAAACTGTAGCTCGCTGTGACCGAGCAGAAGATGCTCAAAGTCCCGGAGAGTCGATCGGAACGCTGGCGCAGCTCGCGTTGCAGATCCGCCCAGCGCTGCAGGGATTCGGCAGCATACTCCCGAAACAACATGCCCGCAGGCGTCAGTTGCACCAGCCTGCTGTCCCGCTCGAACAAGGCAAGCCCTACCTCTTCTTCGAGCTTCTTGATGAGCCGACTGAGACTCGAAGGACTGAGGTGATGCTCTCGGCTGGTCTTGCCGAAATGCAGGCTGTTGCATAGATGAAGATAGAGCTGCAACTCTCTCAATTCCATGACACCTCCCGGAATACGCCACAATCATTGCAAAATCCGCAACGCATTGTTTCATATATAGCGTTTTACGCAATCATCAAATCACACTATCAT
>CAYQBR010000148.1:0-3855 GCA_964415735.1 uncultured Klebsiella sp.
GCGGCGCTGGGCACATCCACCAGCAGATTGAACACGCCTTCGTTCTGCACCTCGAAACTGGTGCGGTAGACGCCGTCACGGTCGATGTCCCACTCCATGGCGGCGTCCAGCAGCTCGCCCTGCGGGCCGGTCAGATGCACCCACACGGACGCATTGTTGTCGGGCTGGTAATTGATGTCGCGCACGGTGGCGGTGACTTCGACACGATCGCCCACGTGATAGAACTCGCGGTCGAACTCGATGGTGACGCGCTCGAGCGCCGACACCGCGAGCCAGCGCAGCAACTGACGCCAGAGGCGCTCGTGGGACTGGTCCTCGGCCGGCATCATCATCTGCCAGCGCCAGGTGCTGGCACTGGTGATGGACATGCTGCGACCGCTGCCATAACGCTGCATCGCAATGATCGGCAACGCCTGGTTCTGGAACTGCAGCGCATTGTGCTCCATCAGCACAGTGGCGCCGGGCTTGGCACGGCCGGTGACATAGGCGCCCTGCAGATCGGGCATGGCGGCCCACAGGCGACGGTTCTCGGCGTCGTCACTGTGCAGGCGCAGCAGCTCGGAGAATTCGCCCGCCGTGGTGAGCTTCGGCGTGAAGATCTCGCCGGTCAGATGGGTGCCGCGCGTGATGCCACCCTGCAGGTTCTGTGGCAGCACAGTGGACGGCACCAGGGTCACGGGCAGGATGTCGGCCAGCACGGTGTCGACGAACTCGTCCTGCAGCATGCCGGCCACGAGCAGGCCGCCGCCGCGCTCGGCCACGAAATCCTGCAGCATTTCCAGTTGTTCATCGGTGAGGAAATCCCGGTCGATGTCGCCCAGGATCACCGCCTCGTACTGATAGAGTTCCTCGCGCGAGGCGGGAAAACCGGCGGACAGCTCCAGCGCCGATTCGATGCCCTGGCGGTAGAACTTGCCGGGGCCCGTCTGCAGGTAGGTGGCCAGGCGCAGCGAGGTGTCGCCCTCCACGGCGCGGCGGATGAACTTGTATTCGTTGCGCGGGTGGCCATCCACGTAGAGCACGTCCAGCGCCGGGCGCTCGGAGTTGTCGACGAGGAAACTGTAGCGGTTGTTCTGCAGGACGATCTCGCCTTCCTGCTCCGCCACTTGCAGCGTGTAGACGATGGCTTCGCGGCGCTCCGGCTCCAGCTCGATGCTGACGCGACGCGTGGAATTGTCGTCACCCAGCACCACCTGCTGGGTGCTCACGACCGTCTCGCCGTCCAGCACGGCCACTTCGACGGAACGATTGGCATAGCCCTGATTGCTCAGGGCGATATCCACATTGAAGACCGAGCCTTCCAGCACCGTCTTGGCCGCCACCACATCGACGATGCCGACGTCGCGGGGAATGTTCTCCTGCCCCACGCCCACGGTGAACACCGGGATCTCGCGAGCACCGAAGCTCTGGGCGCGGGGCAGCGGGTCGACGCCTTCGTTGTCGGCACCATCACTGATCAGCAGCACGCCCCCCAGGGCCAGACCGCTCAGCTGTTCGTCCACGTATTGCAGGGCCTGATCGAGCGAAGACGCCGTGCCGGCCGCCGTGAGGGCGCCCGGTTCGGAGACGCGCTGAGTGTTCTTGTCGAAACGGAAGGTGCGGACCTGGAAGGTGTCGCCCAGGCCCTCGACGATGCCGGCACTGCCATACAGCAGTTCGCTCACGGCGGCCGCCCGGGTCTGCGCGCCAGCCAGATCGGGAATGCTCATGCTCTGGGAATCATCGACCAGGATGGCGAGGTAGGTTTCCTGCGGCACGACCTGCTCGGTGGTGACCACCGGCCGCAGCAGACAGACGAAGAGCAGGATCAGCACCAGCGAACGCAGCGTGATCAGACCCGTCTTCCAGGCCGGCGACAGCGCACGCGTGGTCTTGCGATAGGACCACCAGACCACGCCGACCAGCGCCACCACGAGCAGCAGCGCCAGCCAGGGACTCAGACCATAGGCGAAGGTGAAACGCCCCTGCGCGATGGCCTCCTGATAATGTTGGTCCAGAATGAAATTCATCGTCAGGGCGCCGTGCCGCCTGCCCCGTTGTTCTCGGACAGCACGCGATAATACTCCTCGACCAGGCGGCGGTATTGATCGGGTACGTCTTCATCAGCCGAGGCGTAGAGTTTCTGGTTGATGCGGTCCAGCTCGGCCTGCGCCCGCAGCGCGGCTTCCAGTTCCATGATGGGCTGCAGCAGGGCTTCGAACAGCTCCGGCTGACTGAGGAAATCCTCGATGCCCTGACGCGTGATCTCGCTGCGGATGGAGCGGGCATTGCCCAGCGCGAGCGTGGTGCCGCCGGTGCCCGGACGCCCATCGCCGCCGCCGGCATTCTGGCCCTGCTGCGCCTGCCCCTGTTGACCACCGGACTGCTGGCCACCCTGACTCTGCTGGCCCTGCTGGCCGGGTTGCCCCGGCTGCCCGCCCTGGGCCAGCTGACCTCGTTGCGCCGCCGTGCGCTCGGCCATCTGCTGCTGTTGCAACTGTTCGGCCAGTTGCTGGGAGAGTTGTTGCGAGCGTTCCAGCTGCTGCCGCATCTGGGCGATGGAGGCCTCACTCTGATTGCCGCCATTCAAGGCCTGCACCTGATTCTGCAGCGCCTGCATCTGTTCCATCAGTTCCGCCGCGTCACGCGCCGCCTGCTGGACCGGATCGGCAGAGCGCGGCTGATTGGCGGAATTCATGGCCTGCAGGCTGGCGCCGAGTTCCTCGAGAGAATCCCCGACTTCGCGTTCCAGATCGACGGCCAGATTGACCATGCCATTGCTGAGCACACGGCCGCTGGTGTCCATGGACTCGCGCAGCGGGCGGATGACACGGCTGGCCTGCTGAGCCTGGGACAGCAGCTGCTGATCCTCGGCCTCGCCCCGCGCGATGATGGCGCGCAGCATCTTCTCGATCTCTTCCAGCTCCCGGCGTTGCTGCTGCTGCTCGGCCACCAGTTCCTGCAATTCCTCGTTGCCGCGGGCCGTCTGCCGGGTCTGGCCCAGGCCCTGCTCGCGATTCGCAGCTTCCAGAGCCTGCTGCAGTTCGCGCTGATCCTCCAGCAACTGCTGGCCGCGCTGCGCGGCATTCTGTGCGAGCTGGCTCACCGAAGTGGTCTGCTCGGCCCGCATCTGGCGCTGCTGCTCACGCAGGCTTTCCAGCGCACGCTGACTGCGGGCGGCCGCCTGGGCGGGGGATTCCGCCTGCGCGGCTTCGGCCATCTGCTGCGCCGCACGCTCCAGCTGGCTCTGACCACTCTGCCCCCCGGACTGCTGCGCGGTCTGCTGTCCGCCCTGCTGCTCCGGCGACGACTGACCGCCAGCGGCCCCGGCCTGCTGGGACTGACCACTTTGCTGCGACTGCCCGGACTGCTGGGATTGGCCGACCTGGCCGCCCTGCTGTCCCTGCGCACCGGGCTGCTGCTGACTCTGCTGACTGCGCTGGCCGCCCTGCTGGCGCGAGAGCTGCTGGGCCAGCTGCTGCACTTCCTGACTCAGTTGTTCCTGTTCGCGCTGCAGCCGCTCCAGTTCGCGTCGGCGCTGCTCTTCGTTCATGGCTTCCAGACGTCGCGCCAGATCGCGCTGGGCGCGGGTCAGCCCCTCCTGACGCCGTGCCAGCTCCTCCAGCTTGTTCTCTTCCTCGGTGGCCTGTGCCCCGCCACCGCCGCCGGCACTCTGCGGGGTTTCATAACGGTTCTCGAGCTGGCCCATCTCCATCTCGAACAGCTCGCGCAGATCCTCGCGTTCCTGCTGAGCACCGCCGCCCCCGCCGCCGCCCCCCGCCTGCTGGGTGCTGATGTCGGTGCGATTGATCTCGGCCTCGGCCTTGAGCACGTACTGCAGCGCCACCTGCTCGGGCTTGAGGGCGCTGGTGACCT
>CAYQBR010000149.1:0-3854 GCA_964415735.1 uncultured Klebsiella sp.
CGGCGCTGGGTCGGGTGCGTGCCGATGTGGATCTGGACCCGTGGGTCTACATGGTGTCGGTCGGCTACAAGTTCTGAGCCTGACCGAGGGGTGCCGGAACGCACGTCTTCCCGTGCTTCCGGCATTCCCTGTATGCTGCGGTGAGTGCTCAAAGAATGAGCAGCCTTGCGTCGCCCCTGTGGCGTCCTGGATACCGTGGATCAAATACAGTCCCTGTACATCGTCAACATGCTGGTGGGCCTCACGCTCGCGGCCTGTCTCGCCTTTGTGGCGGGGCGCCGCGATCGCGAGCTGGGCCTCTGGGCACTCGCCTTCGCGCTGTATCCTCTGGGTTTTCTCTTCTTCGGCCTGCGCGGCCAGATTCCCGATCTGCTCTCGATTGCCGGCGGCAACGGCACTCTGGCGCTGATGTTTGCCCTGTTCACCGAAGGCCTCTGCCGGCTGCATGGGCTGCGCGTGTCGCGCCTTCTGATCTGGGGGCCGCCGCCCTTTGCCGTGCTGGGCTTCGTGCTGCTGCAGGACGATCTGGCCGCCCGGGTGGTGCATGGCGCCATCACCAGTTCCTACCACGCCCTCCTGATTGCCTTTGTGGTCACCAGTGGCCTGCGGCGCAATCGCGGCAGCGGCAGCTGGATCATCTTCGTGGCGATCATGACGTCTTCCCTGGTGTTCCTGGTGCGGGCTGTCTCGCTGTTCGCCGGCTGGAGCACGGGTCTGGATTTCCTCACGCCCGGCCTGGCGCAGACGGTGTATTTCTCGCTGGGCATGATGTGCCTGATCATGTTCGCCATCGGCCTGCTGGTGACGTACAAGGAGCGCGCCGAGGCCGAGGCGCTGCGGCTGGCGCGGCACGATCCGCTGACGCAGCTGGCCAATCGCCGGGTGCTGCAGGAGCGACTGCAGCAGGCGCTGGCGCGCAGTCAGCGCAGTGGGCAACACGGCGCGCTGCTGGTGCTGGACCTGGATTTCTTCAAGCAGCTCAACGACGCCCACGGCCATGCCATGGGGGATCAGCTGCTGATCGAGGTGGCTTACCGCCTGAAGGACGCCGTGACGCAGGACGACACCGTGGTGCGCCTGGGTGGCGACGAGTTCGTGCTGCTGCTGGAAGGGCTGGACACCGACCCGGTGCTGGCGCAATCGCGCGCGCGCAGCATCGCCCATCGCGTGCAGGAGGCGCTGACCGTGCCCTACTCACTGGAAACGGTGGATGTGCGGGGTCATGCACACCGACTGCAGCACACGCTGACGGTCAGCATGGGGGTGAGCGTCTTTCTGGGCGAGCGCCTCAGCCGCGAGGCGCTGTTCCGCCAGGCAGATGCGGCGCTCTATCAGGCCAAGCACGCCGGCCGCAACGCCGTGGTACTGCACGAGAACTGAACCACTGGCTGGCAGAACGTCGGCAATCGCTTATCATCGGCAGCATCACGCCGGCGGAAGGGGACTTGTCTGTTCCTTGTCGCTCTGCCGGCCCAGCTGAGGACTTCCTCCTTGACCGATGTGCAGACGCTGTTTCTGGTCAACATGATCGTTGGCGCCGTGCTGGCGTCCTGCATCGCCCTGGTGGGCTGGGGGCAGGACCGCAGCCTGCTGCGCTGGGCACTGGCGTTTTCCCTGCATACCCTGGCCTATCTGCTGCTGGCGCTGCGCGGCGTCGTGCCCGATTTTCTCAGCATCGTGGTGGCCAACACCCTGACCTCCGGCATGCTGGCCCTGTTCACCGAGGAGCTGCGGCGCTTTCAGCAGCGCCCGCCGAACCGGGTGCTGCTGTGGGCGCCGGTGGCCCTGCTGTTCCTGAGTTTCCTGGCGCTGATGGAGGACTTCGTGGCGCGGGTGGCGGTCAGTTCCGTCGTCTTCTCCGTGCAGGCCGCCCTCATCATCGTCACCATCCTGCAGGGCTTTGCCAGCAGTGTGGGGCGGGGCAAGTGGATCGTGGTGGTGGCAGCGCTCATGAGCATCGTGCTGTTCCTGCAGCGCGGGCTCAATGCGCTGCTGGGCGATGCCACGCTGGTGGATCTGCAGGCGTCCTCGACCATGCAGACCATCACCTTCATGGGCTCGGCCATGGCACTGGTGATGTTCGCCATAGGCCTGCTGGTCATGTACAAGGAGCGCGCCGAGCATCACAGCCATACCATGGCGCTGCACGATCCGCTCACGCAGCTGGGCAATCGCCGCCTGCTCAAGGAGCGCCTGCAGGCCGCCTTCCAGAACAGTGCCTTGCATCGACGTTTCGGGGGCAAGCTGCTGCTGGATCTGGACCGCTTCAAGGCGCTCAACGACAGCCACGGCCACAATGCGGGCGACCAGTTGCTGGTGGAAACCGCGCGCCGCCTGCGTGCCTGTGTGAACGAGGACGACACGGTGGTGCGTCTGGGGGGCGATGAATTCGTGGTGCTGCTCGAAGGCCTGGATGTGCACAAGGACAAGGCGCTGGAGAAGGCGGCCGTGGTGGCACGGCGGATTCGAGAGGCGCTGGCCCGGCCCTTCGAGCTGACGCTGGCACAGACGCAGGGCGAGCGTCTGCACTACCAGGCCTCCTGCAGCATCGGCGTGGCGCTGTTCGTGGGCCAGGCCATCGACGCCGAGGAGTTGTTCCGCCGCGCCGACGCCGCCATGTACCGCGCCAAGCAGCAAAGCAGTGGCGGCATCCATCTGCATGATGCCGCGGACGACACGATGAGCCCCATCGCCAATCTTTGAGGTGCCCATGAGCCAGTCCCATGACAGCAAGAGCAAGACCGACCGCGTGCTGCAGGCGCAGCGCGACTACATGGAGAAGCGCGAGAAGGGCTACCGTGAGCAGGCCCTGAAGATCTACCCATGGATCTGCGGTCGTTGTGCCCGCGAATTCACCCGCGCCAATCTGAGCGAATTGACTGTGCATCATGTGAACCACAATCACGATGACAACCCGGCCGACGGCAGCAACTGGGAACTGCTGTGTCTTTACTGCCATGACGAGGAGCACAGCAAGTTCGAGAACTTCGTGCGCTATGGCAGCTGCGGCGGCACATCGACGCGGCCCGCCGCCACCCATTCACCCTTCGCCGGATTGCGCGAGGCGCTGGACAAGAAACGCTAGGGAGATGCGATGACGATCGAGATCTGGGAATTGCTGAGTTACGTGGTCACCGTGATCGGTCTGCCGCTGGCCATCTTCGTGTTCATCTTCGAGCAGCACAAGGAGCGTGAGAACGAAGAGGAAGAGGTGTATCAGCTGCTGTCGGACAACTACCAGGACTTCCTCAAGGTCGCGCTGGAGAATCCCGACCTGCGGCTGTTCTCGGTGGAGTCCACCGCGCTGAACGACGAGCAGCAGGAGCGCCAGCTCATCATCTTCGCCATGCTCACCTCGCTGTTCGAACGCGCCTATCTGCTGCTGTATGAAGACGACATGGCCCCCAAGCAGGCGCGGCGCTGGAATTCCTGGGAGGACTACATCCTGGAATGGTGTGCCAAGCCCAATTTCCGCGCGGCGCTGCCCAAGCTGCTGCGCGGCGAGGACCCGAGCTTCGTGCGCTATGTCGAAATGATGGTGGCCGCCGGCAAGGCGCCGCAATCCTGAATGACAAGTCGTGAATCACGGCTCGAGAGAGCCACAGGAAGAACCCCGATGCGAAAAGTGTTGTTGAGTGGAATGAGTGCGCTGGTGCTGCTGACGGCCGCACCGGCCTGGACCCAGCCCGACCCGGGCCTGAACATCCGCGAGGTCATGCTGTCGGTGATCGCACCCATGACCAACAAGCTGTGGGCGGCCAGCGATATCCGCAGTGACGAGCAATGGCTGGAACTGGAACAGGCGGCCATGACCGTGATCGCGGCCGGCACCGTGGTGGCCCAGGGCGGGCCGG
>CAYQBR010000150.1:0-3829 GCA_964415735.1 uncultured Klebsiella sp.
TGTGCATTCGCACGGGCGGCGAGAGTCGCATCAGCAATTTCCTGCTCTGGCAGTTTGCCTACACCGAGCTGTATTTCACCGACTGCTACTGGCCCGATTTCGACGATGCCCAGTTCGAGCTCGCCATGCAGGATTACGGTCGCCGGCAGCGCCGTTTCGGTCATCTCGACACGCCGTCGCACAGTGACGAGCTGCCGGGCAAGGGGAGTGCAGGCGGTGCTTAGGACCAGGGTCATCACCGCGCTGGTCTTGGTGGCCGTGCTGTTGGCGGTCACCCTCTGGTCAAGCCCGTTCCAGTTCGCCGTGTTCGTCAGCGTCGTGCTTGCTCTGGGGGTGCTGGAATGGACCCGCCTGATGGGGCTCACGAATCCCGTGCAACGGGGCGGCTACATGCTGCTGGTGCTGGCAGGCATGGCCGGACTGGCCGTCGCCATGGGCCTGCAGCCTTCGGCTGTCGCTCTCGAGCGCTCCGTGGTGCTCGCGGTGACGGGTGGCGGGGTGCTCTTCTGGTGCATGGCGGCCTTCCTGGTCATGAGCTTTCCTGCCACGCAAGCGCTCTGGGGCACAGGTCCCCGCACGGCACTCATGGGGCTGTTCACCCTGTTGCCTGTCTGGTGTGCCCTGATTCAATTGAAATATCTCAACAATGCCGGCTACCTCGTGCTGGCCGTGATTGCGCTGGTCAGCATCGCGGATATCGGCGCCTATTTCGTCGGTCGCGCCTGGGGCCGCAGCAAGCTGGCGCCGCTGGTCAGCCCCGGCAAGTCCTGGGCCGGGTTCTGGGGGGGCATGTGCGCCTCCGCACTGCTGGCCTGCCTGTTGCTGATTCCGGTCAACACCTTGGTCGAGCCCCTGAATCCGCTTGCCGTCACCCTGCTGTTGCTCACGGCGGTGGTCGTCGCCGTGTTCAGTGTCTTCGGCGACCTGTTCGAAAGCATGCTCAAGCGCAGCCAGGGCATGAAGGACAGCGGGAACCTGTTGCCTGGACACGGCGGGGTGCTGGATCGCATCGACAGTCTGACCGCGGCCGCTCCCGTGTTCGTGTTCTTGCTGCTGCTGGCATTCGGGGAGTGGCACTGGCAATGAGCCATGAGGTACATCAGGCTCCGCGTGTCGGTGTCACGCGCAGCATCACCCTGCTGGGCGCCACGGGTTCCATCGGCAAGAGCACGCTGGAAGTCATTGCGCTGCATCCGCAGTACGCGGTGTTCGCGCTGACGGCCAACAGCAATGTCGCCCTGCTACTCGAGCAGTGTCTGCGCTTCGCACCGCGTTACGCGGTCATGGTGGACGAGCCTGCGGCCGAGGAACTGGCTCGCGCGCTCGCGGCCCATGGCAGTGCCACCCGAGTGCTCGCTGGTCCGCAGGGACTGGTCGAGGTGGCGAGTCATCCCGAGGTCGACACTGTCATGGCGGCGATTGTCGGGGCAGCCGGTCTGCCGTCCGCACTCGCGGCGGTGCAGCATTCCAAGAAAGTGTTGCTCGCGAACAAGGAAGCCCTGGTGATGGCCGGGGATCTGTTCATGGAGGCGCTCGCACAGAGCCAGGCCGTCCTGCTCCCGATCGACAGCGAGCACAATGCCGTTTTCCAGTGTCTGCCGCAGAATTCACGTTCCTGCACCGACGCGCTGCCGGCGCAGGGCGTGCGCCGCATCGTGCTGACGGCCTCGGGCGGTCCTTTCCGCGAGTGGCCGCTGGAGCACTTGCATGCGGTCACGCCGGAGCAAGCCTGCAAGCATCCGAACTGGAGCATGGGGCGCAAGATTTCCGTGGATTCCGCCAGCATGATGAACAAGGGTCTGGAAGTGATCGAGGCCTGCTTCCTCTTCGGTGTCGGACCCCAGCTGGTCGATGTGCTGATTCATCCGCAGAGCATCGTGCACTCCATGGTCGAGTATGCCGACGGCTCGGTGCTGGCCCAGATGGGCAGCCCCGACATGCGGATTCCGATCGCGCACTGTCTGGCCTGGCCTCAGCGCATCGCCTCGGGCGCGGCCTTCCTTGATCTGACGCGGCAGAGCGCCCTGCAGTTCTTCACGCCGGATCTCGAGCGCTTCCCCTGTCTGCGTCTGGGCATGGAAGCGGCCCGGGCAGGGGGCACGGCACCGACCATCCTGAATGCAGCCAACGAAGTGGCGGTGGACGCCTTCCTCAAGGGCGAAAGCGCTTTCACCGCGATTCCCGCCATCATCGAACAGACGCTGGCACAAATGACTTGTCGCAAAGCGGAGTCAGTCGATATGATTCGGCAGGTCGACGAGCAGGCGAGAGCCTTTGCACGACGCCTGATTCACAGGCGCTGAACCTGATACAGCGGCCCCGCAGCAGCGCTGACGCTGACTCGGCGGGTCACACGTGCAGCTCTGCTGCAGACAGAAGTCGGAAGCGATAGGCAGCATGGCGCAAGAACTCCTGATCAACATCGCGGCACTGATCGTGACCCTGGGCATCCTGGTCACGGTGCATGAGTTCGGCCATTTCTGGGTGGCCCGGCGCTGTGGCGTGAAGGTGCTGCGCTTCTCCATCGGTTTCGGCAAGGCCGTCAAGACGTGGATCGGCAAGGACGGCACCGAATATGTGATCGCACCCATTCCGCTGGGCGGCTATGTCAAGATGCTCGGTCAGGAAGACACCAGCCTGGCCGACCTCGAGGCCATCCCCGCCACGGAACGTCAGCAATCCTTTTCCTGCAAGCCCCTGTGGCAGCGCATGGCCATCGTGGCGGCCGGTCCCATCGCCAATTTCCTGCTCGCCATTCTCGTTTTCTGGGTGATCAATGTCGGCTACGGCCTGAGCGGCACTGCTCCGGTCATCGCGACCGTCACGCAGGATTCTCCAGCCTGGGAGGCAGGCCTGCGGGCCGGCGATGAAATCACTGCCATCGATGGTGAGCCCACCCGCATCTGGCAGCAGGTGACGATGCAGCTGCTCGAGCGCCTGGGCGAAACCGGCACCCTGCAGATTCAGGCCGTTCCTGCGGGCGAAACGGCGCCGCGTGAATTCAATGTCGCCCTGGTGAACTGGCAGTCCGACACCGCCGAGCCAAATCCGCTGGGCTCGCTCGGGCTGGTGCAGTACGAGATTCCCCCGGTGATTGAAGGGCTGGTCGACGGCGGCGCCGCCCAGCGCGACGGTCTCGCGCCGGGTGACAGGATTCTGGAGGCCGGCGGCCAAGCCGTGACCGGCTGGGTGCAGTGGGTGCAACTGGTGCGCGCCAGCCCGGAACTCCCCTTGAACGTGCTTGTCCAACGGGGCAGTGAACAAGTGTCCCTGACGGTAGTGCCGGATCGGGTCACCGCCGAGGACGGCAGCAGCATGGGCAGCATCGGCGCCTATGTGCAGGAATTCGATCTCTATGCCAGCCTGCCGCCGGAGCGCATTCGCGAAGTGAACTATAACGTGTTCACTGCGTTGATCCCTGCAGTGCAGGAAACGTGGGACAAATCGGTGTTTGTGCTCGAGTCCATGCAGAAGATGCTGGTCGGGCTCATCTCGGTGAAGAACATCAACGGGCCGATCACCATCGCTCAGGTGGCGGGCGATACGGCAAGTTACGGCCTGGAGGTCTATCTCGGTTTCCTGGCTGTGTTGAGCATCAGTCTCGGCGTGCTGAACCTGCTGCCGATCCCCGTGCTGGATGGCGGTCACCTGCTTTACTACACGGTGGAAGCCGTCATTCGCAGACCCGTGCCGGAGCGCATTCAGGCCATGGGGCTGCAGCTGGGGCTCCTGCTCATCTCGGGCGTCATGGTGCTGGCGATATACAACGATGTGAGTCGTCTCTTGTGACACCGGGGATCCTGCGCATTACTCTCTTTCCTTTTTGAAA
>CAYQBR010000151.1:0-3825 GCA_964415735.1 uncultured Klebsiella sp.
GTTGATACGAGCATCATCGATCAGGCCTTGAATCTCATAGAACAGCAGAACGAAGCAGCGGTTGCGTCGCAAGAGAACGTCACCAGACTGTCGAATTCAGCGAGCACTCTCTTTGAAGAGTTCAAGCTCGAGAACGACAACCTGGAAGCGATGCTTGTTCTGAATGCCGGTCTGCGCAAGCAGATATCCGTTCAGGAAGAGAATATTGCCACCCTGCAGCAGTCCATTACCGATGTTGCTGTTGTAACTCAAGAAATGCCTCTCTTGATGACGAAGATGCTCACCAGCATTGAGCAGTTCGTTGAGCTGGACATGCCCTTCCAGCAGGAAGAGCGTCGAGCTCGCCTGCAGTTCGCTCGTGATGCGATCGACAGCCCGGACGTTTCCGTAGCTGAGAAATTCCGCCAGATTCTGGTGCTGTACCAAACTGAAAACAATTACGGCCGCACCCACGAAACTTACCCGACGACTCTCAATGTCGAAGGTGTCGATCGTGACGTGGACATCCTGCGTGTAGGCCGCATTGCTCTGCTGTATCAGACCAAGGACCGTACAATGACTGGTGCCTGGGACAAGGCAGCAGGGGCTTGGGTCGCGCTTGACCCGGTTGAGTACCGAACAGCAGTTCAGCGAGCAATCAGTGTATCCAGTGGGCTTGTGTCGCCCGCCATCTTGGAAATTCCAATCGTTGCACCGGAGTCAGCACAGTGAAAAAAATAATCAAATTTGCAGGTATTTCCGTGACCGGCCTCTTCCTGGCCATTTCGTCACAGTCCTACGCTCAGCAGCCAGCGACCACCTTGGCCGAACTCCTGAACAATGTTGAGCAGGATACAGTTGCCCAGTCAGCCGAGCACCGCGAGCGCGAGCAGCGCTTCCAGCAGCAGGCAAACCAGCAGCAGCAGATTCTTGACGAAACCAAGGCAAGAATTGAGCAGGAAAATGCTACCAACGCTGAGTTGACCGCCCAGTTCGACGCCAACCAATTGGTGATCGCTGAGCGAAGAGAGGCCCTGCGAACTGCACGTGCAGACCTCAACGAGCTTCTTGGTACAATCCAAGGTGTTGCCGGGGACTTCCGTGCAATGTTCGAGAACTCCTTGATCAGCGCTCAGTACGACGGTCGTGAGGAGTTCCTGGATGACTTCATCTCTCGCGTAGCCAGCGACACCGAACAGGTTCGTATTGACGAGATCGAACGCTTCTGGTTCTTCATGCAGCAGGAGTTGGTTGAGTCAGGCAAGGTTGTCAAATACGACGCCATGGTCAGCCTGCCGTCAGGTGAGCAGTCCACACGCACTGTCACTCGAATCGGTGCGTTCAACTCTGTCTCCAACGGCGACTACCTGTCCTATACAGGTGCGATCGGTCACCTCCAGGTGCTCCCGCGACAGCCGGCCCCGGACATTGTCAGTGCAGCTATCGCTTTGGAAAATGCCACTTCCGGCATGCACCGAGTTGGTATCGATCCGACTGGCGCAATGGGCGGCAGCATGATGGCCAACCTGATCAACTTCCCGACTGCCGCTGAACAGGTTCGCGACAACTCTGGTGTGATCGGTTTCGCCATTCTCGGCGTCGGTGCGATTGCAGTATTCATCGCGCTTATCCGTTCCTTCATTCTGACCATCGTCGCAGCGCGCGTGAATGCGCAGATCAAGAATGCGGACAAGCCCAACAAGAACAACCCGCTGGGTCGTGTCTTGCTGGTAGCAGAAGCCAATCCCAACGTCGATTCTGAAACTCTTGAATTGAAGCTTGGCGAAGCCATTCTCCAGGAAACACCTGCTCTTGAGCGCTTCCTGACCTTGATCAAGATCGCCTCCACAATTGCTCCGCTGATGGGTCTGCTCGGTACAGTGACCGGTATGATTCAAGTGTTCCAGCAGATTACTGTGTACGGTGCTGGTGACCCGACAATCATGGCGGGCGGTATCTCCATGGCCTTGATGACCACTGTAGAGGGTATCGTTGCAGCTATCCCGGCAATCCTCATGCACGCTTGGGTGAAGGGTAAGGCAGACGACATCATCCACATCATGGAAGAACAGGCCACCGGCATCATTGCACGCAAATCCGAAGCAGCCAACAAGTAAGGCGCAAGCTTAAAACGAGGGTTTCACTATGTTTTTCGCTCTAATGGATGCTTACGATGCGATTATCGCATTCATGGATAGAGGCGGTAGCGTGCTCTGGGTTATCGGTGTACTGCTGTTGCTCACCTTTTCATTGGTGTTCGAACGGGTATGGTTCCTCAACTCGACTCATGCCAAAAATGTGAAGCACACGCTTGCCACCTGGAATGCCAGAGCGGACAAGAGTTCTTGGCGAGCCAGGCAGATCCGCATGATGATGATCTCGCAGATTTCACTGGACCTGAGATCCTCAATGCCGCTGATCGAAGCGCTTGTCGTGATTTGTCCGTTGCTGGGCCTGCTTGGCACAGTAACGGGCATGATCGAAGTGTTCTTCGTGATGGCACTGACCGGTGGTGGAGATGCAAAATCCATGGCTGGTGGTGTGTCAAAAGCGACTATTCCCACCATGGCTGGCATGGTGGGGGCGCTGTCCGGCATTTTCGCTTCGAACTTTCTTAAGCATAAGATGGAGACGGATATTTCGCTTCTCGAAGATCATCTGGCGCTGAGCGACTAATCACTTTAGAAGGCATAAAAATGAAAAGTGGTCTAATGAAGAAAAGAAGTGACGAAGGCCCCGGAGAAATCGACCTGACTCCGATGCTCGACGTCGTATTCATCCTGCTGATTTTCTTTATCGTTACCTCAGTTTTCGTGACTGAGGCCGGTATTGAGGTCAACAAGCCTGCAGCTTCCACGGCAGAGCCGAAATCGAAGGATTTGATCCTGATTGCGGTCTCTCCTGAGGGGGACATATGGATTGACGGGGAACAAGTGGATCCCCGTTTCATCCGTTCACGATTTGAATTGCGACTGGCTGAGGCACCCAACTCTTCAGTCGTGATTCAAGGTGACAGGGCAGCGACCAACCAGCACGTAATGGATATTCTGCGTGCAGCGCGGGAAGCTCAGATAGCAAACGTTTCAATATCAACGGAGGCATAGACTATGATTGCGATCAGATGGTTTGTTTCGATGATTCTGGCGTTGCTTATTACCCTTGGTTTGTTCTTTGTGATGCAGGCATTGATTGCAACTGGAGCGCAAATTGAGCAGAACGTTAATGTCGTCAAGATTGTAGATGCGACGATGCCCGAGATTGAGATGGAAGTGGTCCGAGAAATCGAAAGACCCGAGCCAATCGAGCAACTCGACACTCCGCCTCCCGAAATCCAGGAGCGTCAGGTAGCCGTGGATGCCGGTCCTAGCTTGTCCATTCAACGTGCCGCTGTGCAGATTGAAACAGATCTGTCCATCGGTGGCGCCAGCATCTCCATTACTGACGGCGAGATGTTGCCTCTTGTGAACGTTACCCCGACCTATCCGACGCGCGCAGCGTCTCGTGGTATCGAAGGGTGGTGCCAAGTCAGCTTCACTGTGACCGATACTGGCGGAGTACGTGATGTTGTCGTCGTAGACGCTGAGCCGCCTGAGATTTTCGATACAGCATCAATCCGTGCTGCCGAGAAGTTCAAGTTTCAGCCGAAGGTTGTAGACGGCAAGGGCGTTGAAGTTCCCAATGTGCAGTACGTATTCCGCTATCAGCTTGAAGGTGAACAGTGATGTCGAAAGTATTTCTCAAGAGGACGCTTTCCCGCGAGATATTGACTGCCGTCACCATGGCAGGTGTTTTGGCGTCAGCTTCTCTCTATTCATTCAATGCAATGGCGGCAGAGGAAGAGGATGG
>CAYQBR010000152.1:0-3796 GCA_964415735.1 uncultured Klebsiella sp.
GGTCAAGGGGGCGGGGGCGCGGGCGGCGTCGCGGGAGCCCCAGTGGCCGGAACGGCGAATACGGGCGGTGGTGGCGGCGGACGTGGTGGCACCACGGACGCGCAGGCCGGCGCTGCAGGTGGCTCGGGCATCGTCATCGTGCGCTATGTCGCCACTCCGGCAAGCAGTAGCTACCGGCTGCACAGCTTCGTGGAGAACGACGACTTCGTGCCGCCGACGGGCAGCAGTACCGTGGATGCGGCGCTTGTGGGCGGTGGCGGTGCGGGTGGTGGTGACCGCTACGGCGGCGGCGGCGGCGGGGCCGGCCAGGTCCGGCTGGATACGGGGCTGTCGTTGACTGCCGGAACGACCTACCCCGTGGCAATCGGTGCCGGCGGTACTGCCACCATCGCCACCGGGGGCAGTGGCGGGACCACCACGTTCAACAGCCTGAGTGCGATTGGCGGTGGTGGCGGCGGACGTGGTGATGCTGCGGCCACCAACGGGGTGAGCGGCGCCTCCGGCGGCGGCGGCGGGGGCGGTTCCGCCAATACCACTGGTGGCACCGGCACTGCCGGCAACAACGGCAGTGGCGGTATCAACGGGGCCAACAACGAAGACCTCGGCGGTGGCGGTGGTGGTGCCGCGACCGCTGCCACGGCAGGCATCATCGGCGCCAGCGGACGTGGCGGCAACGGCGGCGATGGTCTGGATTTGCGTGCCTATTTCGGCACGGGCGTGGGCGATGGCGGCGCTTTCGGTGGCGGCGGTGGCGGTGGCAAGCGCACCGGCGGCACCGGCGGTTTCGGCGGCGTCGGCGGCGGTGGCGATGGCTCCACTTTCCTCGGTACGGCTGCCGTCGACAACAGCGGTGGCGGTGGCGGTGGTACCGGAGGCGGGGTCAATGACTCTCTGGGCGGCGCCGGGGGCTCGGGCGCCGTCGTGCTGCGCTATCGCCCCGGCAGCATGGAAATCATCCAGCAGCCCTCGACGTCCGTCATCGCCAGCGAGGTGATCGCCCAGGACACCGTGGTGCGTGTGCTCAATGCCGATGGCAATCCGGTGGTGGGCGTCAACGTCACGGCCAGCATCGCTTTCGGGCCGGGCTCCCTGGGCGGCACCGTGGTGCGCGCCACCGACGTCAACGGCGACGCCACCTTCGACGACCTTTCCATCATCGGCCCGACGGGCGGCAACCACCGCATCGAGTTCGCCGTGCCCGGCTCCACCGATGTCGTGGAGACCAACAACGTGTTCGTGCGCGTGCTGCATTACGAGATCACGCACGACCTGAACGCCGGCCTGTGCCAGGCGGGGGTCACGGTCACGGTGAGCGTGGTCGACCAGCTCGGCGACCCTGCCCTCGACTTCGCTGACAACTTCACCCTGACCAACGACGAAGGCCTGGGCGATTATGTGCTGCTGACGGGCGAAGGCAGCTTCAACAACGGCATCGCCAACGACGGCCAGGCGGGCTACACCTTCGACCCGGACGACGATGGGGTGGCCGAGTTCACCTTCACGTCCACGACCGCCGGCAGCTATGCCTTCGATGTCATCGCGCCTTCCTGGGTGCTGGAAGATTATTCCGGCCCGCTGGTGCTGGAGGCCTGCGAGTTCCGCATCAGCCACGATCTGGCCTCAGGGGTCTGTGCCGTCGAGTCGATCAGCATCAGCGTGGTGGGCAGCACCAGCGGCAGCACCATCACCGATTACACGGGCAGCATCACCTTGAGCACCTCGGTGGCTCGAGGCAACTGGACCAAGACGGCCACGGCCTCGGATGCCAACGGCACCCTGGCCAATCTGGTGTCCAATGACGGCATCGCTACCTATGGTTTCCTGCTGGCCGATGCCGGCACCATCATCCTCGACTTCCGCGACACCACCGCCGGCACCGTCAATTTCAACATCAGCGCCACCAATGTCAGCGATGCCACTGCGCCTTACGACCCGAACCTGGTGAACAGCGCCTGCAGCTTCCGCATCAGCCATGACGGCGCCTCGAACGTGTGCACCCAGGAGCCGGTGACCATCAGTGTGGTCGATGCCAGCGGCAATCTGGTGAACTACGTCGGCAACATCAACCTCAGCACCACCGGTCTGACCGGCGGCAACTGGAGCAAGACCAGCACGCCCGCTGACGCCCTGGGCACGCTCGACAATGGGGCCGCCAACGACGGCGCGGCCACCTACACCTTCACCACCACCGATGCCGGCGCCATCATCCTGAACTTCCAGAACAACAATGCCGGCACGCTGAACATCAACATCACGGCGGCCGGTGTGTCGGCGCCGGTCTCGCCCTACGACCCGAATCTGGTGAACAGCGCCTGCAGCTTCCGCGTGACGCACAGCGGCGCCACGGATGTGTGCTCGCTGGAGCAGGTGACGGTCACGCTGGTGGACAGCGGCGGTGCCACCGTCACCGGCTACACCGGCACCATCAACCTCAGCACCACCACGGGTTTCGGCACCTGGACCACGACGGGCACGCTGGCCGACGCCGAGGGCACGCTGACCGACCCGGTGGCCGAGGACGGCATCGCCACCTACACCTTCGTGTCGGCCGACGCCGGGACCATCACCCTGAATTTCCGTCACAGCAGCGACTCGGGCGTGACCAACATCAATGTCTCGGACGGCGCCACCCTCGACCCGCGCAACGCGAGCAGCTCCTTCGACCAGAACATCACGGTGGGCATCTGCAAGGTGCAGATCAGCCACAGCGGCACCGCCACCGCCTGTGAAGTGACGGCCGTGACCTTCACCGTGCGCGACAGTCTCAACAACCTGGCGGTGGACTACGAGGGCACCCTCACCCTGGGCAGCAGCACCGACAACGGCAACTGGTACGACAATGATGCCGATGGCACCCTGGTGGACACGGCCGGCGACGACAACGGCGTGGCCACCTACACCTTCGCGGCCACCGACAACGGCGTGATCGTGCTCGACTTCAGCAATCCCCACGCCGAACTGGTGAACTTCGACGCGACCGAGGGCGACATCATCGTGGATGTCACCGCCGACCCGAACCTGGTCATCAATTCCTGCCTGCCGCAACTGGTGGGCAATGCCTCCTGCGTGGTGGGCAGCAGCACCACACTGACGATTCCCGTGCAGAACAGCATCGTCAGCCAGCGTGGCCGCATGGTGCTGATGATCATTGCCGGTGCGAACGACACGCCAGCCATCAGCTCCGCCACTTTCGCCGGCGAGCCCATGACCCTCGTGCGGTCCGAGATCAGTACGCTCAGCGAAGACAGCACGGTCGAGATGTGGGCGATCTACGATGCCGATCTGCCGGCAGGGGCCGGCCCGCACACGGGCAGCTTTGCCGGCGGCCCGACCGGGTCGGCCATGTGTCTGCTGGCCTTCGACGAGGTGAGTCAGGAACTCCCACTGGCCGATTCCCCCGAGGATTCCGGGCCGGTGAACTCCTCCGAAGGCACGGCCGGACGAACCACCACCATCACCACCACCGCCAACAACTCGCTGGTGGTCTCCGCGGCGAACTTCAATGCGTCCACGTTCTGGAACTTTGCGGCGCCGACACCCGCCTTCATGACGCGCGCTTTTGGTCAGTCTCCCACGCCCATCGCCAACCCCACCGGCAATGGCTCGCGCTTCGGCGGCAGCGTGGGACGTCAGCCGACAGCCGGCATCACCACGGTAACCGAAGTCCTGAACTCCACGACCCCGGATGTCGGCACCCATGTGCTGGTGGCCTTCGAGCCGCTGGTGCAGGGCACACCGATCGCCACCGACTACGACCCGGTGCTGCTGTTCCAGACCTTCTCCGGCAACATGAGCT
>CAYQBR010000153.1:0-3764 GCA_964415735.1 uncultured Klebsiella sp.
GGCAATACCACCCCTCTCGACGCCTGCCTCGATCGGATCAACAGCGAGAAGCAGAAGATCATCACGGTGGAAGACCCGGTGGAGTACCAGCTCGAAGGCATCACCCAGATCCAGGCCAATGCCAGTATCGGCTTGAGCTTCGCCGCGGGCCTGCGCTCCATCGTGCGGCAGGACCCGGACGTGCTGATGGTGGGCGAGATCCGCGATCACGAGACGGCCGAGATCGCCATCGAATCCGCCCTCACCGGCCACCTCGTGTTCTCCACCCTGCACACCAATGACGCGGCCGGCGCCGTCACGCGCCTGCAGGACATGGGCGTGGAAGGCTATCTGATCAGCTCCAGCCTGCTGGCGATCCAGGCTCAGCGCCTGGTGCGCCGCGTGTGCACCGACTGCAAGGTGGCGCAGCCCATCAGCCAGGACGAGGCCAACGTGCTGCAGATCAAGGCCGAGGACTACCCCATCCTGCACCGCGGCACCGGTTGCGAGCGCTGCGGCGGCACCGGCTATCGCGGCCGTATCGGTCTGTACGAACTGCTGGTGATGTCCGACGCCATCCGCCACCACATCGCCAGTGGCGCCGACGCCAATGTCATCCGCGACCAGGCCATCCGCGAGGGCATGAAGACCCTGCGCCAGGATGCCCTGGAGAAACTGGCCGCCGGGCTGACCACGCCCGAGGAAGTCGTGAGGGTCACGCGCGCGCTATGAGTGCCGGTTACTTTCGCTATCAAGCCTACGATGCCCAGGGCAATGTGCAGTCCGGGCAGATCAATGCCGAGTCCGAGCGCGAGGCGCTGAAGATTCTGCAGGGCAAGAAACTGATTCCGGTGAAGATCACCCCGTCGGAGCAGGACGACGGCACGCCGAGTCGTGGCCGCCGGGTGAAGAACGCCCACCTGCTGGATTTCACCACCGGCCTGTGCACCCTGGTCGAGGCCCGTGTGCCGCTGGACAAGGCGCTGCGCCTGCTCGAAGGCATCACCGAGACCAGTGCCATGCGCCAGCTGGTGATGCAGCTGCGGCGCGACGTGAAGGAAGGCCGCAGCCTGGCCGAGGCCATGGAAGCGCGGCCGGACGTGTTCTCGCGCATGTACATCAACATCGTGCGTGCCGGCGAGGAAGGCGGCATCCTGCATCAGCTGCTGCCGGACCTGGTGGACTTCCTGGAGACCAGCGGACGCAATCGCTCGGCCATCGTGTCGGCCATGATCTACCCCCTCGTGCTGCTGGTGACCGGCGTGATCTCCGTGTTCCTGCTGCTGGTGTTCGTGGTGCCGCAGTTCGCCATCATGTTCGAGGATGCGGGCACGGAAATTCCCGCCTCGGCGGCCTTCCTGCTGGCGCTCAGCGACGGCCTCGCGCGCTATGGCTATCTCGTCATCCTGGCCGTGGTCGGCATCGGCTTCTGGTGGAAGTGGCTGGACCGGGACCCGCAGCGCCGGCTGCAGAAGCACGCCTTCCTGTTGCGTGTGCCGATGCTGGGCTCGCTGCTGCTGTACAAGGACTGCGCCGTCTTCGCCCGCACCCTCGGGGCGCTGCTGGAGGCCGGCATTCCGCTGATCCGCGCCCTGCGCGTGGCCCGGGAAGTGGTGGGCAATGCCGAGCTGACACGCCATCTGCGGCAGGTGGAAGACGATGTGCGGGGCGGCGCCGGGCTGGGCCTGTCGCTGGAGAAGACCAACCGCTTCCCCACCCTGCTGCATCAGCTGATCACGGTGGGCGAGGAGTCGGGGCGCACCGGCAGCATCCTGCTGAAGACGGCAGCGACCTTCGACATGTATGTGAAGAACCAGATGTCCAGTCTGGTGGCCGCGCTGCAACCGGCCTTGATCCTGTTCCTCGGCATCGCCGTGGGCGGCATCACGATTACCATGCTTTCCGCAGTGTTCAGCATGAACGCTGTGGAGTTTTGAGACGCAGTTCGGGAGTTCTATGGTGAACACGACAAGACAACTGGCCCTGCTGGGCCTCGCGCTGGGGCTGTCCTCCTGTGCGGCGCTGACGGGCGGTGGCAGCGATGACGCTGCCGCAGCGGCCGGCACGACGCGCAGTGCACAGGCAGGCAACGCGCCGGCAGCGGCCGTGAGCTCGCCCGCGAGTGGGGGTGAGTCGGCGCGGGCGCAGGAACAGCAGCGCCTGATTGACGAGATCAACCGCGTTGGCGCCGCCACCTCGGTGCCCGGCTATGCCGACCAGGCGCCGACGCCGGTGAACGCGCCCGATGACAATTTCGTGGAGCTGAACTACGAGCAGGCCGATCTGCGCGTGATCCTCGAGGAGCTGGCCGATGCGCTGGACATCACGCTGATCATCGACCCGACCATCGCCGATCGCGTCAGCCTGCGCACCTCGGCCAACCGTCCACTGACACAGGAAGACATCTGGCCCCTCATCCGCCTGCTGACACGTCAGGCCGGCGTGACCATCGAGCGCAACGGTGCCGTGTACACCGCGCGCAAGCAGGTGGGCAATGTGCCGGAACAGATCAGCACGCCGGCCGAGGCCGCCTCGCTCAGCGGCATGATCATGCAGATCACGCCGCTGACCTATGTCAGTGTCGAATCCGCGCTGGAGATTCTCACGCCGCTGGTGGAGCCGGACGGTCGCGTGGTGCGCATCTCCAACAACAATACCCTGGCGATATCGGCCAGTGCCTCCCAGCTGCAGCGCATCAACGAGCTGCTGGAAGTCGTGGATGCCGACCCGTTCCAGAATCAGGGTCTGCATCTTTACCAGCTCAGCTATGCCAATGCCGCCGAGGTGGCCACCGAGCTTGCCGAGATCCTCACGCTCATCGAAGGCGCCTCGCCGGCCTATCAAGTGAAAGGACTCGAGCGCATCAACGCCATCCTGGTCACGGCGCCGGCCAATCGCGGCTTCGAGGAGATCAGCCGCTGGGTGCGCATTCTTGACGCCGACCGCCAGGAGCAGGCGGAACAGCTGTTCCACTACCGCGTGAAGAACCTGACCGCCGTCGATCTCGCCACCACGCTGACGGATGTCTTCGCGCTGAACCAGGAGGAAGAGGACACGCCGCAGCAACCGCGTGACGAGGTGGAAACCATCGACATCGTGACGCCCGATGGTGACACCGTGTCGCGCACCGTGCCCCTGTTCGGCGCTGCCGCCGCCGCGGGCGGTGATGTGGCCGTGTCCGCCGATCTGCGCGTGACCATCGTCGCCGACGAGGCCACCAACAGTCTGCTGATCCGCGCCAATCCGCGCGACTATCGCCAGCTGCTGGCCACCATCAATCAGCTGGATGCCGTGCCCCTGCAGGTGATGATCAATGCCGTCATCGCCCAGGTCACGCTCACCGACGAGACCCGCTTCGGCGTGGACTGGTCGCGCGTGGCCGACAACGTGAACGTCGACGCGCTCTCCACCCAGACCAGCACCAGTTTCCTGCCCAACGGCGGACTCGACGGCCTGCTGTTCACCAAGTCCTTCCTCGATGGCGCGGCGCGCGTGGAAGCCACCCTGGAAGCGATCGCGTCGGACAACGATGTGCGCCTGCTCGCGCGTCCCTCCCTGACCGTGGTGAACAACATGGAAGGCGAGATCCAGATCGGTGCCGAAGTGCCGGTGCAGTCGGGCACCCAGACCACGGGCATCGGGGACAACATCATCAGCAGCATCCAGTACCGCCCCACGGGCATCGAGCTCTACATCACGCCGCGCATCAACGACGATGGCGTCGTCAACATGACCATCCGGCAGGTGCTCTCCTCCATTCAGGAAGACACCGGCGTGGCGGGCAA
>CAYQBR010000154.1:0-3753 GCA_964415735.1 uncultured Klebsiella sp.
GCCATCAGCAGCGCCAGAAGGGCCAGCATCACTGCCTGTTGTCCTGCGCCGCGCATGCCTGCTCCCCCGCTGTGGTAGACGATACTGCTCCGGAACATCGCCCCCGTCAGCTGCGGGGTGTCTTGCGATTCTTCTTGATGCGACGCTTCTGCGCGACCTGCTGCTGGGTCAGATCCTTCTCGTGCCGCACGAAGGGGTTCTCGTCGCTGCGGTACTGAATCCGGATCGGCGTGCCCTCCAGGCGCAGGATCTTGCGGAAGGTCTTCTCCAGATAACGGCTGTAGCTGTCGGGAATCTTGTCCGTCTGCTTGCCGTGAATCACGATGATGGGCGGATTATGTCCTCCGGCGTGCGCGTAGCGCAACTTGATGCGGCGGCCGTCCACGATGGGCGGCGCGTGCTCTTCCACGGCCGCTTCCAGCACCTGCGTCAGGATGCTGGTGGTCAACGTGCGCTGGGCTGCTTCGTAGGCGCCGTGGATGGACTCGTAGAGGTCGCCCACACCGGTGCCATGCAGGGCCGAGATGAAGTGGATCTTGGCGAAGTCGACGAAGGCGAAGCGGCGGCGGATGTCCGATTTCACCTTCTCCTTCTGCTCCAGGTCCATGCCGTCCCACTTGTTCAGGGCGATGACCAGGGCCCGGCCGGCGTCCAGCACATAGCCCAGCAGGTGCAGGTCCTGCTCCACGATCCCGGTGCGGGCGTCGATGATCAGGATCACCACATTGGCGTCTTCGATGGCCTGCAGGGCCTTCACCACGGAGAACTTCTCGATGGTCTCGGTGGTCTTGCCGCGGCGGCGGATGCCCGCGGTGTCGATCAGGGTGTAATGCTCGCCGTGCCGCTCGAAGGGAATGTAGACGCTGTCACGCGTGGTGCCGGGCATGTCATAGACCACGACCCGATCCTCACCCAGCATGCGGTTCACCAGGGTGGACTTGCCCACATTGGGCCGCCCGGAAATGGCGATCTTGATGCCGGTCTGCGCCGCCGGGGTCAGCGGTTCGTCCTGCGGGAACGTGGCCAGCACGGCGTCGATCATCTTGCGCACGCCGCGGCCCTGGCTGGCAGTGATGGGGAAAACGCGCTGGATGCCCAGACCGAAGAAATCCCCCATGGCCACGTCTTCGTCGATGCCATCGACCTTGTTGACCACCAGGCAGACGTTCTTCTGCTGCTTGCGCAGGTATTCCACGATATGGGTATCGCCCGGGGTCAGCCCCGCGCGCCCGTCCACCAGCAGCAAGACGCAATCGGCTTCCTCGATGGCGAGCAGGGACTGGGACGCCATCTCGAAGTCGATGCCCTCTTCCTGCCCCGACAGGCCCCCGGTATCGATCACGATGAAGGGGCGATCGGCGATGCGGCCCTCGCCGTACTGACGGTCCCGGGTCAGGCCGGGCAGGTCAGCCACCAGCGCGTCGCGGCTGCGGGTCAGACGGTTGAAGAGTGTGGATTTGCCGACGTTGGGTCTGCCAACGAGGGCCAGGACAGGTCTCATAAAATTCCCATTGCTTGCAGGTGTTGCGGTGCGCCAGCCCTGGACGGGCGGGCCGCACTCAGCGGATCGAGTAGGCAGCCAGGCGACCGCTGTTGCCGAACACATAGATCGTGTCGTTGTCGGTGACCAGCGGCGCACGCACCCCTTCACCATCGACATTGACACGGCTGACGAAGTGACCGTCAACCTGGGACAGCAGATGCAGCCAGCCTTCGAAATCGGCCACTGCGACGTAGTTGCCCAGCGTGCGGGGCGCCGTCACCGAGCGCAGACGCAGGCTGTTGTTCTCCCAGACCACATCGTCGGTGTTGTTGCGCAGCGCGATCACGTGGCTGTCGTCATTGGTGTAGTAGAGATTGCCGAAGCCCTGGGCCAGGCCGTGATAGCTGGAGGCCTCGATGCCCCAGACGATGCGGCCCGTCTGCACGTCGAAGCCCATCAGATTGCCCTGGTAGCTGCTGGCGTAGACGGTATTGCCCGCCAGCAGAAGATCGCCGTCGACGTCGATGACACGCTCGATGTCGTAGCGGCCCTGGGGAATGGCAACCCGCTCTTCCCACTGCAGGAAACCGTTGCTGGCATTCACGGACGCGACCATGCCATTGGCGAAACCGGCAATGACATTGTTGCCGGCAAGCACCGGCTTGCTGCTGCCGCGCAGGGTCAGAGCCGGGATGGTGGTTTCGTAGATCCAGGTCTGCGTGCCGGTGACGGCATCCAGGCCCACCAGCTTGCCATCGACTGTCTGCAGCACCACGATGCTGCCATTGGTCTGCGGTGCAGACACGACTTCGCTGGACACGTTGCTGCGCCAGAGTTCACGCCCGGAGATCTGATCCAGGGCGATCACCTCGGCCTCGCGGGTGCCCACCAGCACCAGGCCGGCTGCGGCGCCGACGCCGCCGGAAATCTCCACATCATCGAGACGCTCGCGCCAGACAACGTCGCCCGTCGCGCGTTCAATGCACACGACTGTGCCGTCGGCAGCGGCGGCAAAGATGAATTCGCGGTCGATGGCAGGCGACAGCATGTTGTAGAAATCGCCCTGGCCGTCGCCGACGTTCACGCTCCAGCGCCGGTTCAGACGCAGCTCCTGGGTGAACTCGACCAGCTCCGCCGGCGGCTCGACATCGTCGTCGCCGAACAGTCCGCCCACCGAATCGAACAGGCTGCAGGCACTCAGGCTGAGCAGCACAGCCCCGAGCGCGAGCGGTCGCAGAACTGCGGCCGCCGTCAGACTGGCTTGGGACGAGCGCGTCGTCGCGGGAGATTGCACGGCTTTCATGAAGGGTGTTCCTTAGCTGCCCAGCGCGAGATCGTCGAGCTTCATCTGCAGCGTGGTGCTGGTGGAGCCGGCCTGCAGCGCGGCCTGGAAGGAGGCTTGCGCTTCCGTCGGACGACCGAGGGCCACGAGCACATCACCGCGAATCTCGGCATGATCAGCCTCGAAGGCACCGGGCGTGACGCTGTCGAGCAGGGCCAGCGCGCGATCGGCATCACCACGTGCCAGGATCACACGCGCCAGGCGCAGCTGGGCGGTGATGACCAGAGAAGGATCCGTGGCGCCGAGAAGGCCTGAGCGGGTATTGTCGAGCAGCCATTGCAGCTCCGTTTCCGCTGTCGCCAGGTCATTGCGCTCCACTGCCAGACGCGCACCGAACAGGGCACCGTACAGAGCATAGGTGGTATCGGCGTAGTCAGTCTTGAGCTGCTGGATCAGCACTTGCGCTCTGGCGCGAGCGTCGTCCGTGATGGGCACGCCAGGTCCGAGCACGATGGCGGTGCCCAGTTCCTCGAACAGGTCGGACGCCTCGGCGCTGCTCGCCGTCTGCATGTTCTGCCACTGTGACCAGCCCAGATACCCCACCGCAAAGATGACAACGCCCAGCGCCAGCGACTTGCCGCTCTCGTTCCACCAGCGCTTGAGGGTGTCAAGGGTCTCTTCTTCTTCGGTACTGAAAGCCACGTATTGCTCCTGATATGCGTAAAAACCGTGAATTGCGCCACCTGATCTGCAGGCGGCCGCGAGCCGCGAGCCTTGCCGCGCCGCCGGGTAGGGCATCCTGAATTAGGCGCCCTGCCCTGTCAAGCGCCGGAAATCAGCCCCTGCAGCACATCCGCCACCTCGTCGCACCGCAGCAGCTGCGGGGCAGTGTCGTCGTGCAGATGACGCAGACGCGCCTGCACCTGTCCGTCCTCGGCCGTCTCCAGCACCAGCGCTCGGGTGGCGCCGATGTTGAAGGCACGCTTCA
>CAYQBR010000155.1:0-3722 GCA_964415735.1 uncultured Klebsiella sp.
TGGGCGAGGGTCTGGTGGGCCTGGTGGCGGCCAACGCCGAGCCGGTGAATCTCGAGGATGCCCAGTCACACCCCAATTACCACTACCTGTCGGAGACTGGCGAGGAGCAGTTCAGCTCCTTCCTGGGCGTGCCCATCATTCACCACCGCAAGGTGCTGGGCGTGCTGGTGGTGCAGCATCGCGAGAAACGCAGCTTCGACGAGGGCGAGGAAGCCTTCCTGATCACGCTGTCGGCCCAGCTGGCTGGCGTCATCGCGGCCGCCGAAGCCACCGGCGCCATTCAGGGCATGAGTCCGTCCGGACAGCGCAAGTCCGACACCAGCTTCAGCGGCGTGGCAGGCTCCACCGGCGTCGCCATCGGGCATGCCGTGGTGGTCTTTCCCCCGGCCGATCTCGATCTGATCCCGGTCCGCCTCTGTACTGACGTGGAAAAGGAAGTGGAATTCTTCGATCGCGCCCTGCAGTCGGTGCGCGACGACATGAGCCGCCTGGCAAGCTCGCTGGAAACCCGTCTGCGACCCGAGGAACGCGAGCTCTTTGCTGTGTATCTGCGCATGCTCGATGACGACGCGCTGGGGCACGAAGTGAAGGAGCGGATCCGTGCCGGCAACTGGGCCCAGGGCGCACTGGCGGATGTGGCCAAGGATCACGTGCGCACCTTCGAACTGATGAAGGACCCTTACCTGCGCGAACGCGCCGCCGACATCAAGGACCTGTGCAGCCGGGTGCTGTTCTATCTGCAGGATCACGATGTGGTGAAGGCGGAATATCCGAACGACACCATTCTGGTGGGCGAGGAGCTCACCGCCGCAATGCTCGCCGAGGTGCCCAAGGAAAAACTGCTGGGGCTGGTGTCGGTCAAGGGTTCAGGAAACTCCCACGTGGCGATTCTCGCGCGCACCATGGGCATTCCCACGGCCATGGGCGTGGTGGATCTGCCCTACCGCCAGCTGGACGGACGCGAGCTGATCGTGGATGGCTACAATGGCCAAGTCTACAGCAATCCTTCCGATCAACTGCGCAACCGCTACCGCGAAGTCATCAAGGAAGAGCAGCAGCTGGTGAAGGGGCTCGAGGGCTTGATTCACCTGCCCTGCGAGACGCCCGATCATCACCGGGTGAACCTCTGGGTGAACACCGGTCTGATGTCCGATGTGGTGCGCTCGCTGGATCACGGCGCCGAGGGCATCGGCCTGTTCCGCACCGAGGTGCCCTTCCTGCTGGCCGAACGTTTCCCCAGTGAACAGGAGCAGGCCGAGATCTACCGCGAGCAGCTGCAGGCCTTCGCGCCCAAGCGCGTGACCATGCGCACACTGGATGTCGGCGGCGACAAGGCGCTGCCCTATTTCCCCATCGAGGAAGAGAACCCCTTCCTGGGCTGGCGCGGCATCCGCGTCACCCTCGATCACCCGGAGATCTTCATCGCCCAGGTGCGCGCCATGATCCGGGCCAGCGCCGGGCTCGACAATCTGCAGATCATGTTGCCCATGATCTCCCACGTGCAGGAGGTCACGGGATCGATCGCCATCATCAAGCGTGCCTGGCGCGAACTGCGGGAAGAGGGTCACGACGTGCGCCTGCCGCCCATCGGCGTGATGATCGAGGTGCCGGCTGCGGTGTACCAGACTCGGGCCCTCTGCCGTCTGGTCGACTTCATCTCCGTGGGCAGCAATGACCTCACGCAGTATCTGCTGGCCGTGGACCGCAACAACCCGCGTGTGGCGAGTCTGTACTCGTCTTTCCATCCGGCCGTGCTGCAGGCGCTGCAGCATGTCGTTTCCGCAGCCCACCTGGAGAATCGTCCGGTCAGCATCTGCGGCGAGATGGCGGGCGACCCTGGCGCCGCCATTCTGCTGATGGCCATGGGCTTCGACATCCTCTCCATGAACGCCACCACCCTGCTGAAGGTGAAGGCGGTCATCCGCAGTGTGCCCCTGAGCGCCGCGCGCGAACTGCTGGCCGAAGTCATGCTCATGGACGATGCCCAGCAGGTGCGGCATCACGTGGACATGGCGCTGTTCAACGCCGGTGTCGACCGTCTGCTGCGTACCTCGCGCAACAATTGAGCACAGCGGCGGACCCCGTTCTGCGACCAATTGCCTTTGCTGCGGGACAATTGCCTTGTTTATTTTGCATTCATGGCAATATTCCTACAGAAATCCTCAATTAAATCAGGATAATGCAACGCAGGATGGCTTCAGGAGATGAAGCGGCATAGGGATGTATCGAGCGCTGACCCCCGCAGGGACGTGGTTGTCAGCCTCACCCCCCCACCTTCGCGCGCCTTGCCTTGCCAGGGCCTCGACGCTAGCATCACCACTCCTCAGGCTCTCCCGTTCAAGTAGCCCCGCATGCTGACCTATCCGCAGTTCGATCCTGTCGCCTTCTCGCTCGGCCCGCTCTCGGTGCACTGGTACGGCATCATGTACATCGTTGCCTTCGGGGGCGCGTGGTGGCTGGCCAAGGTGCGTGCGGCGCGCGCGCCAGGACAATGGAATGACGAGCAGATCGCCGATCTCATCTTCTACGGGGCACTGGGCGCCGTGCTCGGCGGACGCATCGGTTCGGCCCTGTTCTACAACGCCGACCGCCTGCTGGACGACCCGCTCTGGCTGTTGCGCGTGTGGGAAGGCGGGATGTCCTTCCATGGTGGCTTCCTGGGCGTGATGGCGGCGCTGTACTGGTACGCCGGCAAGCTGCAGAAGCCCTATTTCGCCGTGATCGATTTCATTGCCCCGCTGGTGCCCTTCGGGCTCGGGGCGGGTCGTCTTGGCAATTTCATCGGCGGTGAACTCTGGGGCCGCCCCACCGACGTGCCCTGGGGCATGGTGTTCCCGCATGTGGATGAGGCGCCGCGTCACGCCTCGCAGCTTTACCAGTTCGCGCTCGAAGGCATTCTGCTGTTCGGGGTGATGTGGTGGTTCTCGTCCCGCCCGCGTCCACGTTACGCGGTGTCCGGGCTGTTCGCGCTGGGCTACGGCCTGCAGCGTTTCTTCGTCGAATTCTTTCGCGAGCCGGACTCCTGGCTCGGTTTCGTGGCGCTGGACTGGATGACGATGGGGCAGGTGCTTTCGCTGCCCATGATCATCGTCGGTCTCTGGCTGCTGAAGCTGGCCTACGCGAGCGGCCCCACCGCACGGGTATCCCCATGAAGCAATATCTCGATCTGCTGCAGCGCATTCTCGACGAAGGCACGCCCAAGGGCGATCGCACCGGCACCGGCACGCTCTCGGTGTTCGGCCACCAGATGCGCTTCGATCTGGCGCAGGGCTTCCCGGTGCTCACCACCAAGAAGCTGCACCTGCGCTCCATCATTCACGAGCTGCTGTGGTTTCTCTCGGGCGACACGAATATCCGTTACTTGAAAGAGAACGGCGTCTCCATCTGGGACGAGTGGGCCGACGAGAACGGCGATCTGGGGCCGGTGTACGGCTATCAGTGGCGCTCCTGGCCGGGCCCGGACGGGCAGTCGGTGGACCAGATCAGCAAGTTGATCGAGCAGATTCGCCGCAACCCGGATTCCCGCCGGCTGATGGTGGTGGCCTACAACCCGGCCTATGTGGACCAGATGGCCCTGCCGCCCTGCCATTCGCTGTTCCAGTTCTACGTGGCCAACGGTCGGCTTTCCTGTCAGCTCTATCAGCGTTCGGCCGACACCTTTCTGGGCGTGCCGTTCAATATCGCGTCCTATGCGCTGTTGACGCACATGGTGGCGCAGCAGT
>CAYQBR010000156.1:0-3705 GCA_964415735.1 uncultured Klebsiella sp.
TGCCCTTGTAGACGATGACCTTGGTGGACAGGCTGCAGGCGTACAGCATCTTGGCCTGGCTCAGGCTGGCGTCGCCACGCAGCTTGTGCGTGAAGCGCTTGCGGATGACATACAGGCGACGCTCGAAATCCTCGCGGCTCAGACCGGCTTCGGCGCCGACATAGAGCTGGGCGATATGCGGCTGCGCGGTGCGGGCAGCCGGGCCGACATCGGCACCCACCGGGTCGACGGGCACATCGCGCCAGCCCAGCAGGGTCTGGCCTTCCTCGGCGATCATGGCATTGATGGTGGCCACGCACTTGCTGCGCTCGCCTTCGAGCTGCGGCAGGAAGATGTTGCCCACGGCGTATTCGCCGGGCGCCGGCAGTGTGATGCCCAGCTCTTCGCGGGCCACGCGGGCGAAGAAGGTGTGCGGCAGCGCCATGAGAATGCCGGCGCCGTCACCGGTGTTGGCCTCGAAGCCGCAACCGCCGCGGTGATCCATGCGGGAGTTCAGATGATAGGCGTCCAGCATGATCTGATGGCTGGGGCGACCCTTGATGTCGGCCACGAAACCTACGCCGCAGGAATCCTTTTCATTGCTCGGATCATAGAGGCCGGTCTTTTCCGGGTAGCCGAAAGTGAAGGGGGAGTGGGCTTTGATGCTCATAGATCTACTGGTCTCATCTGTCCGAAAGTCGTTTACGTTTCGTCTGCAGCGCCGTCAATCGGCAACGAATCACGAACCGGCGAAGCCTCGGAGGCGAAAATCTGCTCGAGGGAATGAGTGATCTGACGCGGTTGCAGGCGAACTAGTCGAGTCCCTTGCAGCAGCGGGCCATGTTGAATGACGCAGCCTGCCATGAAATTCAGGGCGCACGAACCCCGGGAGGTGTATCCCACGAGGGCCGGCCACAATACCACTCAAAAAGAATAAGTCAAGCCGCCGGAAAACGGCTGGAAGCCCCTTGCGATGAGGCTTTCAGGCATGCGTCAGGCCGCTTCCGGCGCGGGTTCTGCCGCCGGATGCGCGGCTTGATAAAAGAATACTCGTGGATTACCCTTGTCGCCCTTACCAATCGCAGTTCCCTCTATACCACCTGTTTTAGGGAGGCTATGTCAGCCTGTGAATCCAAAACTAACTAGACGACGATTTATCAAGGGGGTCATCGCCTCTGGCGTGGCTGCCGCATCCACTTCCCTGTGGTATTCCGCTTCCGGGCAGAACCGGCCCGCGGGTGCTGTCGAGCGACTGCTGACCATCAATGTCAACGGTCAGGCGCGCCGCGTTGACGTGGCTCCTCAGGAAACCCTGGCTCACACCCTGCGCTACAAGCTCGGTCTGACGGGTGCCAAGCTGGGCTGCAACCGTGGCGAGTGCGGTTCCTGCACCGTGCTGGCAGACGACGTGAACATCTACTCCTGTTCCACGCTGACCCACGAAGTGAAGAACAAGGCCATCCTGACCGTGGAAGGTCTGCGTGCCGCCGACGGCACCCTGCACCCCGTGCAGGCCGCGTTCATCCAGGAACTGAGCCCGGCGTGCGGTTTCTGCACCTCCGGCCAGATCATGTCTGCCGTGGCGCTGCTCAAGTCCAACCCCCGTCCAACCCGCGCAGAAGCGCGTCAGGCGTTGTCCGGCAACCTCTGCCGCTGCGGGGCCTATGATCACTATCTGAATGGCGTAATGCGCGCCTCGGGGCAACTGTCATGACCTATATGCATATCGGTAAAGATTTCACTCCTCCCGACATTGAAGGCAAAGTCACTGGTGCGGCGCGCTATGCCGAAGACTTCCGTCGTGACGGCCTGGTGTTTGCCCGTCTGCTGACCAGCCCGATCCCGGCTGGTCGTGTGGTCAACATCGATGCCTCCGAAGCGCTGGCCATGCCCGGCGTGCTGGGCATCTTCACCGCCGACGACCTGCCCGAGTCCAAGCCGCCCGCCAACCCGGCGCTGGCCAAGGAATTCATCACCTACATCGGTCAGCCTATCCTGGCTGTTGCCGCTGAAAGCGAAGAGCTGGCCGAAGCGGCCATCGAGCGCATCGTGGTCGAGTACGAGCGTCGCCCCTTCGTGGTCGATCCGCTGGAAACCCTGATTGAAGGCGGTCCGGACCCGTACCCCATGGGCAACTCTCTGATCCGTACCGGCGAGGCCGCTGCAGGCACCACCGCGTCCGGGACCGGCGTGGGCCAGATCAAGTGGACGGCCGACCAGGTCGCCTCATTCCGTGCCGGCCGCTTCCCGACCGGGGCCACCTTCCCGGAAGAGTGGATGTACGGTGACGTCGATGCCGCCTTTGCGCAGTGCTCCACCATCGTGGAAGAGCCCTTCGTGACCATCGGTTACCCGCACCACTCTCTCGAATCCCGCACCGGCATGGCTTACTGGGAAAACGGCAAGTGCTACTTCCACGGTTCACTGCAGAGCCACACCGTGGGTCACGACGCGCTGTCCGCGATGCTGGAAATCGATCCGGCCAACCTGGTGTTCATCAACGAGAACACTGGTGGCGGCTTCGGCTCCAAGATCTTCCCGTACCCGACCATGGCTGTCACCGGTCGTTTCGCTCGCAAGCTGAATCGTCCGCTGCAGTTGCGCATCACCCGCGCCGAAGAGTTCTACATCGGTTCCGCACGCTCCGGCATGCAGGGCTGGATCAAGGTCGGTCTGCGTGACAACGGTCGCGTCGGCGCCGTCGACGTCGCCATCGTGGGCGATGCCGGTGCAGGCGGCGGTGCCAGCGGCAGTTCAGCCGCCGAGCACATCTCCATCATGTACCAGCCCGAGAACATGCGTTTCCGCGGCATGTCCCTGTACACCAACACGGCTCCCCGTGGCGCCCAGCGCGGCCCGGGCCAGAACGAGATGGCCGCCGTGCTGTCCCCCATCATGGACAAGGCTGCCCGTCAGGCCGGTATCGACCTGGTGGAATTCCGTCGTCTGAATGCCCCGGGCATGGAAGCGAAGATCGGCCCCCGTCAGGGTGGTCTGTCCAGCTCCTACTATCCGGAAGCCCTGCAGATGGCTGCCGCCGAGTTCGGCTGGGAACAGAAGAAGGCTCTGCCCCGTCAGGTCAGCGCCACCAAGGTGCGTGGCATCGGCGTCGGCGAGGGTTACCACTCCGCAGGTGCCAGCGGCTATGACGGCCTGCTGCGCATTGCGCCGGACGGCAAGATCTATCTGCACACCGGTGTCGGCAACCTGGGCACCTACTCCTACGCCGCCGTCGTGCGCGCCGCTGCAGAAGCCCTGCAGTGCAGCTGGGAGAACTGTGTGGTCGTGCACGGTCGCACTGACTACCACCTGCAGCACAGCACCTACCAGGGCGGCAGCAACACGATGTTCACCGAGACCCGTTCCAGCCACGTGGCTGCGATGGATGCGATCCGCAAGCTGAAGGAAATCGCGGCTGCCCAGTTCGGCGGCGCAGCAGATGACTACAGCATCGGTGGTGAGCGCGTGTTCCTGACCAGCGACAGCAGCAAGGGCATGACCTACGGCGAAGCCGCTCAGAAAGCCATCGAGATGGGTGGCGAGTACAGCGGTGCGAGCTTCCCGGAAGACATCCACAACACCACCAAGCGTGCTGTGCAGGGTCTGGCCGGCACCGGCCTGATCGGCGTGGGCAAGGACACCCTGCCCAAGTCCGGCACCACGCCGGGCTTCGCGGTCGCCATGGTCGAGATCGAGCTGGACACTGAAACCGGCAAGTTCGACATC
>CAYQBR010000157.1:0-3700 GCA_964415735.1 uncultured Klebsiella sp.
TCACGATGATCCTCACCGCAATCAAGAAGACAATCTCGCTGTTCATCACGCTGGCATTGACGCTGCTGATGCTGGTGGCCGTCTACGTCAGCGTCGGACGTCAGTTGCTGCCCTATGCGGCGCAGTATCGTGAGGATGTCGAGGCCAGTCTGTCAGCCAGTCTGGGCCAGCAGGTGCAGATCGGCGTGCTGGAAGGCAGCTGGCGGCGCTTCAATCCCGTGCTGACCCTGCAGCAGGTGCTCATCTTCCCGGTCGTGTCCTCTCCCAGCGAGCAGCTCGTATTGCTGGACAATATCACCCTGGAGCTGGATGCCCTCGGCAGTGTGCTGCAACGCCGCCTGGTGCTGCGTGCCGTCGATATCCGCAATCCCGAACTCACCCTGCACGAAGATGCCAGCGGGCGCTGGCAGCTGTCCGGCTTTGCCGTGAATCCAGAAGTCCCCATGGACCCTGATCAGATGCTGGCGCTGGTCTCGCGTGTCAGCACTCTGCGTCTGAGCGATCTGCGCCTGACCTTGCTGCGGCAGGACGGCCGCCGCAGCAGTTTCGAGCGCAGTGATCTGCTGCTGCGCAATCAGGGCGCGCAACGTTTCCTGCATCTGGCGCTGGCGCAGTCCGGTGTCGTGGAGCCGCTGGTCCTCGCCGCCGAGCTGACCGGCGACACCCTGGCCAGCCTGACCGGCACGCTGTACGCCAGTCTGCCGCAGACTGATTATTCCGAAATGCTGCAGGGGCTGGCCCTGGGCGAGCTGCTGCATCTGCACTCCCTCGCGGGGGGCGGCGAGGTCTGGGCGCGAGTGCAGGACGGACAGCTGGAATCGGTGCAGAGCAGCGTGGCGCTGCAGGCACTCGGGGTGGGGCGCCCCACGGACGGGCCGTCCCTGCTGCTGGACGAGATCCGCGCCGATGTCTTCCTGCGCCGGCTCGCGGGCTCCCCAGGCTGGGAGATGTGGGCCCGCGATCTGTCGCTGCGGCAGGAGTCCGTCCTCTGGGAGAACAGCAATGCCTATGTGCAGTTTGTCCCGGATGATTTCGTCGAGCTGCGGGCGGACCGGCTCGATCTGGGCTTCCTGAACACGCTGGCAACGCGCCTGGATCTGCTGCCGCCGGCCACCGACACGCAGCTCACCGAACACAATCTGCGTGGTGATCTGCAGCAGGTCGGCTTGCGCTGGCAATTTCCCCCGGTGGTCGGCACTGCGCAGCCGGCGCCGGTCACGGCAGACGGCGCCGCGCCCCGATTCTCCCTCACGGCCAATCTGAGCGATGTCAGCGTGAATGCGCGCAATGGCGTGCCCTCGCTGTGGGGCATGGACGGCTATGTGGAGATGTCGCTCGATGCCAGCGCGCAGCACCTGCGTGGCATGGCCGAGGTCGACAGCACGCGCTTCATGATGCAGCTGCCGGACCTCTTCAACGACATGTGGACCTATGATCGGGTCAACGGTCGCGTCAATTTCGCGCTGGATCTGACGCAGGGGCAGCACTTGCGGCTCGCCAGCAGTGTGATCGTGGCCGAGAACGACATGCTCACGGGGCATGCCCGCTTCGCAACGGATTTCCGCAAGACGTCCGAGACGGAGCGCACCGCCACCCTGGAACTCATGGTGGGACTTGCCGAGGCTGACATCAGCCGCAAGTCGGTGTACCTGCCGCGAGGACCTCGTGTGCGCGAGAACCTGCGCAATGTCATGAACTGGATCGATGGGGCGATCATCGGTGGTCGCGCGTTCGACAGCGGCCTGATCTATCGCGGTTCCATGCTACCGGGCGCCGCGCCGCAGAGCCGGACGCTGCAGCTGGTCTTCAACGTCGATGAGGGCACTCTGGTGTACGGGCGCGACTGGCCCGCGCTGGAGCAGTTGCAGGGCCATGTCGTGATTGCCGACCGCAACATCGACATTCACGTGGAGTCCGGCGAAACCCTGGGTCTGGCCTTCGATGCCACGTCCGCTGCCATTCGGCCGGACGTGCAGGGGCAGGGCAGCTGGCTGAGTGTCACGGGGCTGGGCAGTGGCAGTGCCGAACAGGCCATCGATTTCCTGGCCCAGGCGCCGGCAACCCGTGGGATCGGCAGTCTGTTGCAGAACTGGGAGGGCGGCGGCACGGTGAATGTGGGACTGGGGCTGAGTTTTCCGCTGGCGGTTCCTTCCGCCACCCCCGTGGTCGACGTGGCTGTGCAGTTGCAGGACAACAGTCTGTTCATTCCCGAGTTCGATCTGCGTTTCGATGGCATCGCCGGCGCCCTGCACTACAACACGCAGACGGGGCTGCAGGGCAGCGCGCTGCAGGCTCAGCTGTTCGAGCAGCCCGTCAGCGTGGCCATCAACAGCGTGGTGGACGCGGCGCGAACCAGCACCACGCAGGTGGATCTGCAGGGCCGGGTCGGGATCGACGCCCTGGCCGGCTGGCCTCGGCAGAGTCGGTTCGTGGTCGATCTGCTGTCGCGCATGCAGGGTGAGATGGACTATGTGGCACGTCTGGATATCGTCCAGCCTGCGGCCGACGCCGATCCTGCGACGGCCGCAGCGGCGCGTCGCCGGCTCAGCATCGAGTCCGCCCTGCAGGGCGTGGAACTGGGGTATCCGGCACCTTTTGCCAAGCCTGCCGCGCAGGCCATGGACTTCCGCCTGGGCGTCGATTTCCTCGACGGGCGCCAGCAGATCCAGGCCGGGCTGGCAGATCTGGTTTCGCTCACACTCGGCGTGGACCAGGGGCGCGTGCGTGATGGCTTGGTGTATCTCGGTGCGCAGGACCTGTCCCTCAATGTGCGTCGTCTGAATGCGAGCGCTCCGGGGATCGACGTGGTGGGCAGCCTGCCGCAGTTGCAGCTCGAGGAATGGACCGCTGCACTGGCTGGCGATGCCGGCGGCTCCGCCAATCCCACCGCGGGGTTCAGTACCTTGCGGGATGTGCTCAACCTCGCGGATGTGACCATCGGCAGTCTGCAGGCTTTCGGGCAGACCGTGCCTGACCTCAATGTGCAGGTGTCGCCCCGTGATCGCGCCTGGCATCTGGCACTGCGCAGTGACATGGTGGCCGGCGAGATCAGTCTGCCCTACTCGCGCTCGCTGCCGTTGGATGTGAAGCTGCAGCATCTGCGCCTGCCGGCGCCGCCGGCGCCGGAGCCGCCGGAGCTCGATCCGGCCCTGGCAGGATTCATGGGGCCGCCCGAGCCGCCGGAACGCGTGGATGCGCTGGCTGGCGTCGATCCGAGGCGCTTCGTGGCCATGCAGTTTGCGGCCGACAGCATAATGCGTGGCGAGGCGGACTACGGGCGCTGGTCCTTCAGCCTGCACCCGACACCGGCGGGTGCCGAATTCACCGATGTCCTGATCGATGCCCGCGGAGTGCGTGCAGGCAGGGAGGCCGAGGAAGGACGTGTCCTCTGGACTTTCGACGGCGAGCGGCATCACAGCTACATCAACGCGGTGCTGGAGGCGGGGGATATCGGCGGGGTGCTGAGCGCATTCGGTTATGCGCCCAGCCTGCAGAGCACCAGCGCCCTGTTCAACGCGAGTCTCGACTGGCCTGGCAGCCCGGCCTTCTTCGCCTCGAAGTCGCTCAGCGGCAATCTGGACATGCGCATCCTGGAAGGGCGTTTCCTGCAGGGCAACGCCGGGGCGGCCAACAGCGCTCTCAAGCTGATCAGCATCATCAATTTCGACGCCGTGGTGAGACGCCTGCGCTTCAGTGACGA
>CAYQBR010000158.1:0-3682 GCA_964415735.1 uncultured Klebsiella sp.
CGATTGATTCACAAGGATTTCGGGGTTTCTTGATACGAGTTTCACGACGCGTTATTACGAGTTTTACGGCTCCTTAATACGAGATTTACGGTTTCTTGATACGAGATTTCAGCCGTGCCGGGGCGCTCACAGCGGATTCAGCAGGCACTCCACATAATCCGGCACCAGCGTGCCGGCCTTGCCGTAGCGGTGCTCGTCGAAACAGGAGCCGGTGGTCTCCAGATTCAGTTCCACCGTGTGCGCGCCGCTGAGCTTGGCACTCTGATGGAAACCGGCGGCGGGGTAGACATTGCCGGAGGTGCCGATGGACAGGAACAGGTCGCACTGCGCCAGCGCCCGGTTAATCTGCGGCATGTGCAGCGGCATCTCGCCGAACCAGACGATGTGCGGACGCAGATTGCCCGGCGTGCCGCAGCAGCGGCACACGCTGTCGAAGCTCAGGTCGTCGCGGATGTCGAACACCAGCTCGCTCTCGCTGCAGCGCATCTTCAGCAGCTCGCCGTGCATGTGCAGCAGTTTGCGGCTGCCGGCGCGCTCGTGCAGGTTGTCCACGTTCTGCGTCACCAGCAGGAACTCGCCATGGAACTCGCGCTCCAGGCGCGCCAGGGCCAAGTGGGCTGGGTTGGGGCGGATGTCGTCCTGCAGCAGCTGGCGGCGGCGCTGGTTGTAGAAGTGGTGCACGAGCTGGGGGTTGCGGGCGAAGCCCTCGGGGGTGGCGACGTCTTCGATGCGGTGGTTCTCCCACAGGCCGTCACTGGCGCGGAAGGAGGCGATGCCGGACTCGGCGGATATGCCGGCGCCGGTCAGCACGACGATGGAGTTCACGGGGCGTCTCATGGGGCGGGATTCTAGCCGTCACGCCCGCGAATCCGCCAGCCTGCTCGCCGCGTAATGTCCCCCGTGGCTATAATGGCCGCCCATTCCGGGCCGGCCGCAACAGGAGACGACACCCATGAGCTTTCCCGCCCTCGGCACAACAGCCCCCGATTTCACCCTGCAGGACCAGCACGGCCAGAACGTCAGTCTGAGCCAGTTCCGTGGCCGCCAGGTGCTGCTGTACTTCTACCCCAAGGCCATGACGCCAGGCTGCACCGTGCAGGCCTGCGGGCTGCGCGATGTGAAGGCCGAACTCGATGCCCGCGACACGGTGGTGCTGGCCGTGAGCCCCGACCCGGTGAAGAGCCTGAAGAAATTCACCGAACGCGATGGCCTCAACTTCACCCTGCTTTCCGATGTCGATCACGCGGTGGCCGAGCAATATGGCGTGTGGGGGCTGAAGAAGTTCATGGGCCGCGAGTTCATGGGCATTCTGCGCACCAGCTTCCTGATCGACCGCGACGGTCGTGTGGCGCATGTGATGGACAAGGTCACCACCAAGACCCACCACGACGATGTGCTGGCCCTGCTCGACGGCGCCGGCAAGGCAGGCGGATGAAGCTGCACGGCAAGCAATATGCCACTGCTGGTGCGCCGCTGCTGATCCTGCACGGCCTTTTTGGCAGCCTGGGCAACTGGAACTGGCACAGCCGGCAGCTCAGCGCGCACTTCGCGGTGCATGCTCTCGACCTGCGCAATCACGGTGCCTCGCCTCACAGCGATGACATGGACTACCCGCACATGGCGCAGGACGTGCTGGACTACATGGATGCCCACGGCATCGCGCGGGCCCATCTGCTGGGGCATTCCATGGGCGGCAAGGTGGCGATGCAGATCGCGCTGCTGGCTCCCGAGCGCGTCGATCATCTGATCGTGGCCGACATCGCGCCGGTCACCTATGGCAGCGAGCATGACGACATCTTCGCCGGCCTGCTGGCCATCGATCTCGCCACGCTGCGCAGCCGCACCGAGGCCGATCATCTGCTGGCGCCCTACGAGCCGGATGAGCTGGTGCGGCAGTTCCTGCTGACCAATCTGATGAAGACGCCCGAGGGCGGCTTCGCCTGGCGCATCAACCTGCCCGTGCTCAAGCGCAATTACGCCCGACTGCGCGAACAGCCCGAGGGACTGGGGCCGTTCGAGGGGCCGACGCTGTTCCTCAAGGGCGCCTTGTCGAGCTACATCACCGAGCAGCATCGCGAGGCGATCCTCACGCGCTTTCCGCACGCCCGCACCAAAGTCATCATGCACACCGGACACTGGCTGCATGCCGAGAAACCCGAGACCTTCCTGCGCCTGGTCCTGCAGTTCCTGCAACCGGAAGCGGCGAAGGCGTCCAGTTGAGAGGCCACCATGAGCCACCCCACCACCGTACTGAGCGTCAACGTCAACAAGATCGCCCTGCTGCGCAATTCGCGCGGGCGCAACTTCCCGGATGTGCTGGCCTTCGTGCGCCGCCTGATCGGCCTGGGCGTGCGCGGCATCACCGTGCATCCGCGGCAGGACGAGCGCCACATCACCCGCCAGGATGTGGTGGACATCACCGCGCTGCTGCGGGAGTTCCCCGGCGTGGAGTTCAACATCGAAGGCTATCCCTCGCCCGAATTCCTGGCCTTGATCGAGCGTGTGCGCCCGGCCCAGTGCACCCTGGTGCCCGATGCGCCGGATCAGCTCACCTCCGATCACGGCTGGGACATTGCCCGCAACGACGCCTTGCTGCGCGACGTGCTGACGCAGCTGCGCGGCTGGGGCGTGCGCAGCAGCGTGTTTCTCGACCCGGACGTGGCCCAGGTGCGCGCGGCGGCCGCGCTCGGCAAGGCGCAGGGGCCTGATCGTATCGAGCTGTACACCGAGGCCTACGCCAGCGCTTTCGGCACCCCCGACGCTGACGCCGTGTTCGAGCGCTACCGCGCGGCGGCCGCCGAGGCGACGGCGCTCGGACTGGGCCTGAATGCCGGCCATGATCTCGACCTGCAGAACCTGGGACGCTTCCTGAGCATCCCCGGCATCCTGGAAGTCTCCATCGGTCATGCGCTGGTGGTGGAATGCCTGGAGCAGGGTGTCGAGACCGTCATCCGGCAGTACCACGCCATCACGGGCGAACGCTCCTGAGCCGGCTGCGCCACGGCGTGGCCATTCAGGTGCAGTTCAGTCCGCCTGCCTAGACTGACACTCAGGAAGGCAATCCAGCCTTCGCGTGTCAGCAGCACAGTCGCTCTCAGACGCACGCTGCTGCAGGAGTCAGAGCATGAAAACCCTTCTTGTTGCAGGTCTTGCCACGCTGGCCTTGCTGGCCGCGGGCAGTGCGGCGGCGTCCGAGCGTCACGACGGCTGGCGCAGTCATCGCCACGAGGATTCGCGTGTCGTCCGCATCACGCATCGTGTTGAGCCGCAGGTGCAGATATACATCGGCCCGCGCCTTCGCTACGAGCCCTTCGGCGTCTATCACGTGGTGCCGCGGGTGGAGTATCGCTACTACGAGGATCGCCATGACCGGCGTTTCGAGCGTCGCCACGAACGCCGCCACGACTGGCGGGAGGACTGGCGCGAAGAGCGTCGGCACGACAATCGCCGCGACTGGGACGATCACCATCCCGGCGAGCGCAGTCGACGCAATCACTACAAGTGAGGGAAATGCCGCTCAGCTGCTCGGCTGCAGGGCCTGCAACACCGGTTCCAGCACGGGCCAGACGATGTCCACGATCAGGGGCTGGGCTTCGGCGCGCGGGTGAATGCCGTCATCCTGCATCAGCTCGGGCTGTTGCGGGATGCCGTCGATCAGAAAGGGAATCAGGGGCAGATTGCG
>CAYQBR010000159.1:0-3678 GCA_964415735.1 uncultured Klebsiella sp.
GCCAGATTGATGGTCATGCGACGGGTGGGAAACTCCAGCCCGGCATTCAGGATGGCGCTGCGCACGCGCTCCTTGCTTTCGCGCACGGCAGCCTCGGGCAGGCCGACGATGGCCAGCGAGGGCAGGCCGTTGGAGAGATGGGTTTCGACGGTCACCAGGGGCGCGTCGATGCCGATATTGGCACGGGTATGCACGATGGCCAGTGACATGCGACCTTCCATGGGCGGTGTCGTGGTGGGGGAGCGCACGCGGCGCTGCTTCAAGCTTTAGAGCAGGATTGCCGTTCTGGCAAGGCGGGAGGGCTCAGCCCAGGGCAAGCACGGACTGGATGCGGCGGTCGACGAAGTCTTCCTGACCCAGCAGGGCCTTGATGTCGGTGAAGGTCAGCGGCTTGCTGAAGAAGTAGCCCTGCACCTGATCGCAGCGGTTCTTGCCCAGGAAGCTCACTTGTTCGGCCGTCTCGGCGCCCTCGGCGATCACCTGCATGTTGAGGCTGTGGGCCAGGTTGATGATGGCCTTGACGATGGTGGCATCGTCCTCGTTGGTGGTGACGCTGCCCACGAAGGAGCGGTCGATCTTGAGCACCGAAATGGGCAGGCGCTGAATGTGGGCGAAGGAGGAATAGCCCGTGCCGAAGTCGTCCAGCGAGATGTCGATGCCCAGTTCGCTGAGCCGGCGCAGGCTCTGATCCACGGCCTGGCCCTCGATCATCATGGTGGTTTCCGTCAGCTCGAACTCCAGACGCCCCTCGTGGATGTCCATCTTCTGCATGATGTTGGCGACGGTCTGCACGAAGTTCTTGTCCTGGAACTGCTTGAAGGACACGTTCACCGCCAGCTGCACCTCATCGAAGCCTTTCAGCGCCAGCTCGTTCAGATCCTTGCAGGCCTGATGCACCACCCAGTAGCCCAGGGGCACGATCAGCCCGCTTTCCTCGGCCACGGCGATGAACTCGGAGGGCGGCAGCAGGCCGCGGGAGGGGTGCTGCCAGCGCACCAGCCCTTCGGCGCCGACGATGCGATTCGAGTTGATGTCGATGCGCGGCTGGTAATGCAGCACGAACTCCTCGTTGCGGATGGCGCGCCGGATCTCGGCCTCCAGGCGCAGGATCTTCTGCGCGGCGTCCGTCATGTCCTTGGTGTAGAACTGGTAATTGCTGCCCTTCTCGCGCTTGGCGATGCGCATGGCCATGTCGGCATTGGCCAGCATGACGTCCACCGACATGCCCGGCTCCTTGTTCATGGCGATGCCCATGCTGACATTCATGCGGATGGCATGCTGTGCCATCGGAAAGGGCTTGGCCATGGCCGCGATGATGCGCTCGAGGTTGATGCGGCACTCCGATTCCACGGAACCCAGCGCGTTCTGGTACACCACCGCGAACTCGTTGCCGCCGATGCGGGCGAGCGCATGGTGCGCTGAAAGACAGGTGGCGATGCGCTCGGCGATCAGCTGGATCAAGGCATCGCCGGCGACCTGGCCATAGGAGGCATTCACTTTCTTGAACTGGTCCACGTCGATCAGCAGCAGACCGACCGACTCGGGCGTGGCCGCATCGGCCAGGATGCGATCGAGCTGCTCGCGAAATTCGCTGCGATTGATGAGACCGGTGAGGGGGTCGACGTTCTGCGCCGACGCAGGCTGGTCCTTCGTGGCCGCCAGGGCTCTGCGCATGGCCTTGGCAAGCACGCCGGGCGTCAGCTGCGCCCGCAGCAGGATGTCCGAATCGCCGCGGGCGCAGGCGGCAGCATCGGCTCCGGCGGGGAGCGTGTCGGTGAGCAGGAGGATGGGGGCCTCTAGTTTCTGCCGCTGCAGTTCAGCCAGGAGCCTGCGCGAGGCCAGGGCATCAGACACCCGACCCCAGAGCACAAGATGAAAGCGGCCGACGGGCGTCGCTTCCAGGACATGAATGTCCGCGCGACACCACGCCAGCTGATGCCTTCCCCCCTCTATGCTGCCAACCAGACTCCCGAGCTCCCTGAACTCGGCTTCCTGATCAGCAATCAGCAGTATTCGCACTGCACTGCTCCATGAATCGACTACTGAACTACGGTTATCGGCACGCCTGTCACTTTTCTGTAATGCCGATGGGCATCGCGGCTGTGACTGACGCCTTGAATCAATCCATTCTCTCCAAGGCAATGTCGATTTGCGTGTATATAATAAGAGCACACGCCAACCCATTGCCAGAAAAGACTTTTTCCATCCCTGTGAACAAGCTCAATCCCCGTCAGCTCGAAGCTGTGAAATACATCAGCTCGCCCCTGCTTGTGCTCGCCGGCGCCGGCAGCGGCAAGACCAGTGTGATTACGCAGAAGATCAGTTACCTGATCAACGAATGCGGCTATCCCGCCCACCGCATCGCGGCCGTCACCTTCACCAACAAGGCCGCGCGCGAAATGAAGGAGCGGGTCGGCAAGCTGGCCCGTGAACGCGAGGGCGCCAGCAATATCCGCGGACTCACGATCTCGACCTTCCACCACCTGGGTCTGACCATCATCCGGCGGGAACACGCGAAGCTCGGCTTCAAGTCGGGCTTCTCGATCTTCGACAGCCAGGACAGTCAGTCACTGCTCAAGAGCCTACTGCACAAGGATGCGGAATTGAGTGACGAACAGCTCAGATTCCTGCAGAGCACGATCTCGAACTGGAAGAATCAGCTCATTACTGCCGAACAGGCCAACCAGCTCGCGCTGGAACCGGAAGAAGTGCTGGCGGCGCGGGTCTACACGCAGTACCAGCGTCATCTGGCCGCATTCAATGCGGTGGATTTCGATGACTTGATCCTGTTGCCCGTGGTGCTGTTCCAGACCCATCCCGATGTTCTGGAACGCTGGCAGAATCGCATTCACTACCTGCTGGTGGACGAATACCAGGACACCAACACCGGACAGTATCTGCTGGTGAAACTCCTGCTGGGCCCGCGCAACGGCCTGACAGTGGTGGGCGACGACGATCAGTCGATCTACTCGTGGCGCGGCGCGCGGCCGGAGAACATGGTCCAGCTGGAAAAGGACTACCCCAATCTCAAGCTGATCAAGCTGGAGCAGAATTACCGTTCCACCAACAACATTCTGACGGCAGCCAACACGCTGATCGCCAACAACCCGCACCTCTACGAGAAACAACTGTGGAGTCAGCTCGGAGTGGGCGAACAGCTGCGGGTGATCGTGGCGCCCACGCAGGAGGCCGAGGTGGAGCGCATTGCCACGGAGATCCTCGCGCACTGCGTGACGAAGCGCCTGCGCTTTCGCGACTTCGCGGTGCTCTACCGCGGCAATCACCAGGCCAAGGCCCTGGAGCTGCAATTGCAGGCCAACCAGATTCCCTATCAGATCACGGGCGGCACCTCGTTCTTCTCGCGCGGCGAGATCAAGGACGTGATGGCGTATCTGCGCCTGCTCATCAACCCGGACGATGACAACGCCTTCCTGCGCGCCATCAACACGCCGCGACGCAAGATCGGACCTTCCATCCTGGAAGCTCTGGGCAGTTACGCCACCGAGCGCGGCATCAGCCTCTTCAGCGCCTGCAGCGAGATCGGGCTCGGGCAGTTCCTGGAAGACAAGAAGCGGGAGCGTCTGGTGAAATTCGCGCAGTGGATGACGCACATCAGCGAGCAGTGCCAGCGTGGCGACAGCATCGCCGCCATTCGCGAGATGCTCAGCGACATGGACT
>CAYQBR010000160.1:0-3670 GCA_964415735.1 uncultured Klebsiella sp.
CGCGCACCGGCACGATCCAGCAGCACGGCCTTGCGATAGGCGACTTCACCACCACCCACAACCAGACAGTGCTGAGCTCGGACATTCAGGAAAACGGGCAGAAACTGCATGGCAGAGGCCTCCGCAGGAAAAGGTGCAGGCGGATCGCCCCTGCCTCAGACAAGACGATCCAGTCCACCCATGTAGGGACGCAGAACCTCGGGAATGGTGACGCTGCCATCCTCATTCTGGAAGTTCTCCAGGAGGGCGACCAGTGTGCGGCCTATGGCCAGTCCCGATCCGTTCAAGGTGTGCAGCAATTCGGGCTTGCCCGTCTCCGGATTGCGCCAGCGCGCCTGCATGCGTCGCGCCTGATAATCCTCGAAAGTGCTGCAGGAGGAGATTTCCCGGTAGCAGTGCTGCGAAGGCAGCCACACTTCCAGGTCGATGGTGCGCGCAGCACTCGAGCCCATGTCGCCACCACACAACAGCATGGCACGGTAGGGCAGCCCGAGGCGCTGCAGCACCTTCTCGGCATGGGAGGTCAGGGCTTCCAGAGCGGCGTCGGACTCCTGCGGGCGCACCATCTGCACCAGCTCGACCTTCTCGAACTGATGCTGGCGGATCATGCCGCGCGTGTCACGCCCGTAGCTGCCCGCCTCGCTGCGGAAGCACGGCGTGTGGCAGACGAACTTCAGAGGCAGGTCTTCGGCCGCCACGATGCTGTCACGCACCAGATTAGTGACGGGCACTTCCGCCGTGGGGATGAGGTAGTACTCGTTCTCGCCCTCGAGACGGAACAGGTCCTCGGCGAACTTCGGCAGCTGACCGGTGCCCAGCAGGGAGTCGCGGTTCACAATGTAAGGCGTGTAGACCTCCTGATAGCCGTGCTCGCCGGTGTGCAGGTCGAGCATGAACTGGATCAGGGCGCGGTGCAGACGCGCGGTGCTGCCGTGCATCACCACGAAACGTGCTCCAGTGAGCTTGGTCGCAGCAGGAAAGTCCAGCGAACCCAGCGCCTCGCCCAGGGCGACATGGTCTTTCGGCTCCCAGCCGAACTCGCGCGGCGTGCCCCAGCGCCGCAGTTCCACATTGCCGTGTTCATCGCGCCCTTCGGGCACACTCTCCTGTGGCACGTTGGGAATGCGCATCAGCAAGTCATTGAACGCGTCCTGCACCTCGGCCAGTGCCTTCTTGGTCTGCTCAAGGGAATCGCCCAGATCCGCGACAGCCGCCAGCAGGGGCGCGACATCCTGACCGGCCGCCTTGGCCTGGCCGATCGCCTTGGAGCGCACATTGCGTTCATTCTGCAGCTTCTCGGTTTCCTGCTGCAGTTCGCGACGGCGCGCATCCAGCGCGTTGACCTGGGTGATATCGAGCTCGAAGTGTTTCCTCTTGAGCAATGCCGCCAGTTTTTCAGGTTCTGTGCGCAACCATTTCGGATCCAGCATGGAGTCAGTAGTTCCTTGATTGTTAGTCAACAATTCATGTCAGTCAGAGGGCGCGCATCAGCAGAATGCCAAGCCAGGCGCCGGCCAGACACAGCAGCACACTGCCTGCAACGTAGCCCAGCGCAGGCAGCCAGCGCCCGTCCTGCAAGAGCAGCAGGGTGTCCAGCGAAAACGTCGAGAACGTGGTGAAGGCCCCCAGATAGCCCACCACCAGCAGGCCGCGCCACTGCTCGCTCAGCAGCAGCCGCTCACTGATGAGCACATAGAGCACGCCGATCACCACAGAGCCAAGCAGATTCACCAGCGCGGTTCCCCAGGGAAAGCGCGTGCCGGCGAGCGCGCCGATCCAGAGCATCAGCCAGTAACGGGAGACCGCGCCCAGCGCGCCTCCCACGGCCACGGCGAGAGAATACACCATCATGGCGCTTTCCTGTTCGGTGCATGTTCAGGATAGCGCTGCTGCGGGCTCAGCCGGTCACGTTCACGCAGTGCGTCCAGCTTCTCCCGAATGCGCAGTTCCAGCCCGTTTTCGGTGGGAAAGTAGAAACGGCTGTCGCGCAAGGCGGGAGGAAAGTAGTTCTCCCCTGCCGCATAGGCGCCGGGTTCGTCGTGGGCGTAGCGATACCCTGCCCCGTGATCGAGCGCTTTCATCAGAGCCGTCGGCGCATTGCGCAAGTGCTCCGGCACCTCCAGCGAAGCGCCGTTCTGCACTTCGACGCGTGCCTGATTGTAGGCCATGTAAACGGCATTGCTCTTGGCGGCACAGGCGAGATAGATCACGGCCTGCGCGATCACCAGCTCCCCTTCCGGACTGCCCAGGCGCGTCTGCGCATCCCAGGCTTGCAGCGCCAGCTGCAGGGCGCGCGGGTCGGCGTTGCCGATATCCTCGCTGGCCATGCGCACAAGTCGACGTGCGATATAGAGCGGGTCGCAGCCCCCATCCAGCATGCGCACCAGCCAGTACAGCGCAGCATCAGGGCTGGAGCCGCGCACCGCCTTGTGCAGAGCGGATATCTGTTCGTAGAACAAGTCGCCTCCCTTGTCGAAGCGGCGGGCGCTGCCCTGCAGGACCTGCTCCACCACAGCCTCGTCCACGTGCAGCATCCCACTCTCGGCACGCGCCATGTCGACGGCGATTTCAAGCAGATTCAGCACACGCCGGGCATCGCCGTCGGCGGCAGCGGCAAGCCGCTCGGCCTGCCCCGCTTCCAGCACGATGCGACGCCCGCCAAGGCCGCGCGCATCGTCCCGCAAGGCCTGCTCAATGACGCGCAGCAGATCGTCCTGCTGCAGCGACTTGAGCAGATACACCCTGGCGCGCGACAGCAGTGCGTTGTTCAGTTCGAAGGAAGGATTCTCGGTGGTGGCCCCCACGAATATCAGCGTACCGTCCTCGACATGGGGCAGGAAGGCGTCCTGCTGACTCTTGTTGAAGCGGTGCACTTCGTCCACGAAAAGCACCGTGCCGTGCCCGCTGATACGCTTGCGCGACTGCGCCCGCTCGACTGCCGCGCGGATCTCCTTGACGCCCGACAACACGGCCGAGAGGCTCTCGAACTGGCCGCCGCTGGCGTGGGCCAGCAAACGCGCGAGCGTGGTCTTGCCCACCCCGGGCGGGCCCCACAGGATCATGGAATGCGGCAGGCCGCGCCGAATGGCTTCGCCCAGCGGCTTGCCGGACCCCAGCAGATGTTCCTGCCCGATGAAGTCAGCCAGGACGCGCGGCCGCATGCGGGCAGCCAGCGGCTGCAGGGCGTCCACGACGTCCGCTGCCGCGGTGTCCTCATGCTCCTGCGCGAACAATGACTCGGTGATGCCGCTGGACATGGCACTCCTCAGGGGCTGACGCGATTGTCCACGACATCGATGTCCGCCGGCGGCGTGAAGACGAACTCCTCATCTGCCAGCGGGGCATCGAGGACATGCTCGAAGAATTCCCAGAAGGTGCGCTGACCGTTGCCGTTGTCGACATGGATGGCATCCAGACGGCGCTCGCGGAAATACAGGGTCACGCGTTCATAGAGGCTGGCCGGGTCCACCGGCTCCAGCACAAACTCCCAGGCGGTGCCATTGCCGAGATCGCCCCCCGTGATGAAATAGTCAGCCTCGATCTCGGCCATGCGGCCACTGAGCAATTGCGCCGCCAGCTCGGAGCGCTCGGACTCCCAGTTCTCGAGCGTGACCTGCAGCAGATCGGGCTGATAATTCCACAGCGTCTTGCCATCGGTGACGATCAGCTC
>CAYQBR010000161.1:0-3661 GCA_964415735.1 uncultured Klebsiella sp.
CGTGTTCGTCTCGCACAGTGACCTGATCGCCGAGAATCAGAGCCTGCGCGAGGAGTTGCTGTTCGCCCGCCGCGAGCTGCAGCTGCTGGCCGGACTGGCCAGTGAGAACCAGCGCCTGCGCGCCTTGCAGGAGGCCTCGGCCAGTGTCGAGGGGCACATCCTCACCGCCGAGATCATCAATATCTCCAGCGACCCGGGCGCGCGCCGCGTGCTCATCAACCGGGGTGCCCAGCATGGGGTCGAAGCGGGCCAGGCCTTGCTTGATGCCTACGGCTTGATGGGTCAGGTCGTGGAAGTGCTGCCCTTCACCAGCTGGGTCATGCTCATCACCGATTCGCGTCACGGCACGCCCGTGCAAGTCAATCGCAGTGGCGAGCGGGCGATCGCGCGTGGCAGCCGCGGCGAGATTCCCGAGCTCGAACTGGAGTACGTGCCTGATACCAGTGACATCGTGGTGGGCGATCTGCTGGTGAGTTCCGGACTCGGACAGCGTTTCCCCAAGGACTACCCGGTGGCCGAGGTCACCAGTGTGGTGCACGACCCGGGGCAGCCCTTTGCCATCATCAAGGCGAGGCCTCTCGCGCAGATGGATCGCACCCGCCATGTGATGCTGCTCGAACTGCCGGTGAAAGAGGCAGAAGTGGCGCCTCTGGATGGCAGTGTGCCCGACTGGATCGAAGTGACCCAGGCGCAGGAGCCCGAGGCTGGCGCGACTGGTGATGCCGCCACTGCCGTGGAGGCAGATCAGGCCGCTCCGGCTCAGCAAGACGCGGTGGCATCAGGCGCCACCGACACGCCGGCCGATCCGGCCGCAACCCAGGCGGCAGCGACGCTCGAGGAAACTCCCGTCGAGGACATGCCGCTGCCGTCCGAACTGGCCGACATCGTGCCCGAAGCCCCGGCAGGGCAGGACTGAACCGATGGAACAGAAAACCAATGCCACCTGGGTGGTCTACCTTACGTTCGTTGTGGCCTTCCTGCTGGCCATCGTGCCGTTCCCCGAGTGGGCGCTCAACTATCGTCCGCAGTGGGTGGCGATGGTGCTGATCTACTGGGCCATGGCGCTGCCGTATCGTGTCGGCATCGGTTTCGCCTGGGTGACAGGTCTGCTCCTCGACATTCTCGATGGTTCCCTGCTCGGGCTCAATGCCCTCGCGCTGGCCGCGATCGCCTACATCACGCTGAGCCTGCACCAGCGCTTGCGCATGTTTTCGTCCCTGCAGCAGAGTGGCGTGGTGCTGGCGATGACCGGCCTCTATCTCATGATGACCCACTGGATGAAGATCGCCGCGAATCAGGCGGTCACCTCGGACCTCTTCTTCCTGCTTGGCGCTCTCTCCAGCGCGTTCCTCTGGCCCTGGCTTTTCGTGCTGTTGCGCCAGATGCGTCGTGGTTTCAGCGTGCGCTAGTCTCCCCAACGTTCGCAGGAGCCTCATGTCCCTTTCAGTTTTGCCTGCAAGTCCCCGCCTCGTGCTGGCCTCGGCCTCGCCCCGGCGCATGGAGCTGCTGCGTCAGATCGGCGTGTCCTTCGCCGTGATCGAGCACCAGGTCGACGAAACCACCCGCCCCGGAGAGTTGCCGCAGGACTATGTGCAGCGGCTGGCCCTGGAGAAGGCTCGCTCGGCTCAGGCCCTGATGCCCGGGCCCGCTCTGCCGGTGCTGGGGGCCGACACCATCGTGGTGTGTGCCGGCCAGATCCTGGGCAAGCCGCGTGACCGCGAGGATGCCTTGCGCATGTGGGGGCTGTTGTCTGCCACTGAGCATCAGGTGTATTCGGCCGTCGCCCTGTGTCAGGGCGAGCGCGCAGAGGGACGAATGTCCTGCACCCAGGTGCGCTTTCGTGCGTTGAGTGCTCAGGACTGCGAGCACTACTGGGCCAGTGGCGAACCGGCGGGCAAGGCGGGCGCCTATGCCATCCAGGGGCTGGGGGCCTTGTTCGTGCAGTCCATGACGGGCAGCTACACCGGCGTGGTGGGGCTGCCTTTGTTCGAAACCGCGCAGCTGCTGGCCGCCTTCGGCGTGCCCACTGCCCTGGATGCCGGCCCCGGGAGGCCTTGATGAGCGAAGAGATCCTGATCAATGTCACCCCGATGGAGACCCGCGTCGCCCTGATCGAGAACGGCCTGCTGCAGGAGATATTCGTCGAGCGGCCGCACAGCAAGGGTCATGTCGGCGACATTCATGTCGGCAAGGTCGTGCGCGTGATGCCCGGCATGGAGGCGGCCTTCGTCGACATCGGGCTGGAGCGTGCGGCGTTCATCCACAGTGCGGACATCTCGCCGATCAGCCCCGAGGGCTTCGAGGTCCGCGATCCGAATCCGGCACCCATCCAGAACCTGGTGCGTGAAGGGCAGATGATCGTGGTGCAGGTGGTGAAAGATCCGATCGGCACCAAGGGGGCTCGCCTGAGCACGCATCTGACGTTGCCCTCGCGCAATCTGGTGTACCTGCCCCGCAGCACGCATTTCGGCATTTCCCAGAGGCTGGAGAACGACGCGGAGCGCGCGCGTCTGAAGGAGGTGGTCGAGCAGGCCATCGCGCAGGAGGACATGCAGGGGCGCGGGGGCTTCATCATCCGCACGGCGGCAGAGGGCGCCACGCTGGAGGAGGTCCTGGAAGACATCCGTTTCCTGAAGAAGCTGTGGACGGCGGTGGAGCGGCGCATCGGTGACGGCCGTGACGCCCATATCGTGTATCGCGACGTGCCGCTGTACATGCGTGCGATGCGCGATCTGATCACCCCGCAGATCGAGAAGATCCGCGTCGACACCCAGGCCGCCAGCGACGAGATCGCGCGCTTCATCGACGACTTCATTCCGGAGTTTCGCAATCGACTCGAACTGTATGCCGGCGAGCGGCCCATCTTTGATCTGTACGGCATAGACGACGAAATCAACAAGGCGCTGGGGCGCGAAGTGAAGCTGAAGTCGGGCGGCGACCTCATCATCGACCAGACCGAGGCCATGACCACCATCGACGTCAACACGGGTGCCTATCTCGGCAGTCGCAATCACGCCGAGACGATCCTCAAGACCAATCTGGAAGCGGCCACGGCCATCGCGCGACAGCTGCGCATACGCAATCTGGGTGGAATCATCATTCTTGATTTCATCGACATGCAGGACCCGGAGCATCAGCGCCAGGTGTTGCGTACCTTGCAGAAGGCGCTGGAGAAGGATCATGCCCGCACCACCATCACGGGCATGTCCGAACTGGGGCTGGTGGAAATGACGCGCAAGCGCACGCGCGAGAGTCTGGGACAGCTGCTGTGCAGCGAGTGTCCGGTGTGCAAGGGGCGCGGCCGGGTGAAGACCGCCGAGACAGTCTGCTATGAAATCTTCCGGGAAATCCTGCGCGTGGCGCGGGCCTACGAAAACGATGTGATTCTGGTGATGGCTGCCCAGGTCGTGGTGGACCGGCTGCTGGACGAGGAGTCCAGTGCGGTGGCGGACCTGGAAGAATTGACGGGCAAGACGGTCAGGTTTGAAGTGGAACCCATGTATACTCAGGAGCAGTTTGACGTTGTGCTGTTCTAGGTCCGGCCTGACGCACAGCAATCCGGGGCGAGCGTGCCGCCCGCGCAATGTCGCAGGTGCCGAGCTGAAGTCACGATGATCCTCACCGCAATCAAGAAGACAATCTCGCTGTTCATCACGCTGGC
>CAYQBR010000162.1:0-3654 GCA_964415735.1 uncultured Klebsiella sp.
CGCCCGGCCACGAGCAGTACACCCGCAACATGGCCACCGGGGCCTCCACCTGCGACCTCGCGATCATCCTGATCGACGCCCGGCACGGCGTGCAGATCCAGACCCGCCGCCACAGCTACATCACGTCACTGCTGGGCATCCGGCACATTCTGGTGGCCATCAACAAGATGGATCTGGTGGACTACAGTCAGGAGGTGTTCGAGCGCATCAAGGCCGACTATCTGCAGTTCAGCTCGCGTCTGGCGCAGGCCGATTTCCAGTTCATCCCACTGTCGGCTCTCAATGGCGACAACGTGGTGAACCCGAGCGAACACATGCCCTGGTACACCGGTCCGACACTGATGGCGACCCTGGAAACCGTGGAGATCGCGAAGGACCGCAACCTGCGCGACCTGCGTTTCCCCGTGCAGTACGTCAACCGCCCCAACCTCAATTTCCGCGGCTTCTGCGGCACCATTGCGTCGGGCATCGTGCGCAAGGGGGACGAGATCGTGGTGCTGCCCTCACAGAAGAGCAGCCGCGTGAAATCCATCGTGACCCACGACGGCGAACTGGAGTCCGCCTTCACCGACATGGCAGTGACCCTGACCCTGGAGCACGAGATTGACATCAGCCGTGGCGACATGATCGTGCACAGCGACAATTTCCCGCTGGTCACCGACGCGTTTGACGCCACCCTGGTCTGGATGATCGAGCAGCCCATGCTGCCCGGCAAGCTGTATGACTTCAAACTGGGCACCAAGACAGTCAGCGGCAGAGTCTCGACGCTGCAGCACCGCATCGACGTCAACACACTGGAGAAGAGCCCGGCACCGGCACTGGAACTCAACGAGATCGGCCTGTGCAGCATCAGTGTGGAGAAGACTGTCTGCATCGACGACTACTCGGCCAATCGCAGCACTGGCGCGTTCATCGTCATCGATCGCCTCACCAATGTGACAGTCGGCGCAGGCATGATTCACGCGCGTGCAGCAGCAGATCAAGCCCATGCCGACGTCCCCAGCAGCACGCATCACGTCACACGAGAGGAACGCGCTGCACGCTATGGCCAGCAGCCTGCCACCATCCTCTTCGTCGGAGTCTCCGGCGCGGGCAAGACCACGCTGGCTCATGCACTGGAACGCCGACTGTTCGACATGGGCCGCGTCAGCACCGTGCTGGACGGCAAGGCCATGCGTCAGGGCATCAGCCGGGACCTGGGCCACGACGAAGCGGGACGTGCCGAGAATCTGCGCCGCAGCGCCCATATCGCCAGACTCATCAACGATTCCGGCGTGATCTGCTGCGCCGCCTTCGTGGCGCCGGGACGTGATGCGCGCGAGCACGCCCTCAGCGTGATCGGCAGTGACAATTGCCTGATCGTGCACCTGAATCCTGCCATGGAAGTGTGCCGACAGCGTGACCCGAGCGGCCTCTATGCCGCGGCCGAGTTGTCAGGCAGCCAGGACGTGCCGGGTGTCTCCTATCCCTACGAGGCACCCGAGCAGGCTGTGCTCACCCTGGACACCGGCGCGCTCGCGATCGACGAGTGCGTGAATCAGGTCGTGAAGCTGCTCAAGGGCCGCAGGATCATCTGATCCACACGGCCCAGGGGTCAGACGGGATTGTCGATGTCGACGAACTCGTGGGCAATGCCGAAGCGTTGCACGAGATGCGCGGCGAGCGCCTGCACGCCGTAGCGCTCGGTGGCGTGATGACCCGCTGCGAAGAAATGCAGACCGGTTTCCCGCGCGATATGGACCGTCTGTTCCGATGCCTCGCCCGTGATGTAGGCATCCACACCCGCCTTCACCGCGAGTTCGATGAAGTTCTGCGCCGCGCCCGTGCACCAGGCCAGCGTTCTGATCGGTGACGCGACACCCGGCACATGCAGTGGCGCTCGTCCGAGCGTCTGCTGCAAAAGCGCACTCATGGCACTTCCTTCCAGAGGCTGCGCCAGTGTCCCGGTCAGGCCGATGCTGTTGTTGTTCTGCTTGCCCAGATCCCCGGTCACAGTCACCCCCAGCAAGGCGCCCAGCTGTGCGTTGTTGCCAAGCAGCGGATGCACATCCAGCGGCAGATGGTAGGCCAGCAGACTGATGTCATGCTCGAGCAGCGTGCGCATGCGATTGCGCTTGATGCCGGTGATCGACGCATCCTCCCCGCGCCAGAAATAGCCGTGATGAACCAGGATCGCGTCGGCCTTGAGGGCCACTGCACGGTCGATGAGCGCCTGACACGCGGTCACGCCGCTGACAAGACGCCTCACCTCCCTTCTTCCCTCCACCTGCAAGCCATTGGGACAGTAGTCATTGAACTGCTCGGGGCGCAGCAGTGTCTTGATCTCCTTGAGCAGATCATCAAGCAGGACCATCATCGGAATTCACCTTCACTTGTCACGGGTTTGCTCGCATAATGGCGGCTCTTTCGAACCAGCGCGCGGCGTATGGTAGCAGAGTGTCCGGCACCAGCCCGAGTTGCGGCGAGATCCCATGAAAAAGTTTCTGCAATTCATCAGCTGGCCTGTCATTGCCGGTGTCCTCTTCGCCGTCATCCTGGTGCAGTATCAGCAGATTTCCCGGCTGTCCGATCTGATCAGCGCGCTTTCCGCTGCACCTGCCAGCTCTCAGGCGACTGCCTCCCAGGACGATTTCTCGCTTGCTCAGGCCGTCGATCGTGCCGCCCCGTCCGTCATCAGCATTCACTCCACCATCCGGCAGCAGATACAGCTGCCCCCCGTGGAAGAGATTCCCCCGATCTTTCGCAATCTGCTGGAAAACATCCCGGCCGAGCGCTCCTACAACAGTCTCGGCTCTGGCGTCATCGTCAGCGCTGAAGGCCACGTGCTGACATCCCTGCACGTGATCGAAGGCGCCGAAGACATCGAGGTGCGTTACGCCGACGCCGGCAACAACAGTTTCATCAGCGCGGCGCGCCTGATCGGTTCCGACCCGGGCACCGACCTCGCATTGCTGCAGATCGAAGTGGAGGGCTTCCCGCCGCCCATCCCCATTGGCTCGTCCGACGAGGTGCGCGTCGGCGACACCGTGCTCGCCATCGGCTTTCCCAGCCAGGAACTGATCAGCCAGAAGTCCGTGTCACGAGGCATCGTCAGCGCGCTAGGCATTCCTCAGAACGGGCTGCCGATCGTGGACTACATCCAGACGGATGCGGCCATCAACTACGGCAATTCGGGCGGCGCGCTGGTCAACACACAGGGCGAGCTGATCGGCATCAACTCGTTCATCTACTCACAGTCCGGGGGGTCTGATGGCATCGGCTTCGCGGTGCCCATCAACAAGGCCATGGGCGTGGTGGATCAGCTGCTCACCTTCGGAGAAGTGAGCCCGGGGTATCTGGGCGTGATCACCGGCGAGATGCTGACCGAGGAAACCAGCCTCAATTTCTTCGGCCGCGGTGATGTGGAGGGCCTGTTGATCGAACAGGTGAATGCCGCAAGCCCCGCGGAACAGGCGGGCATCAAGGCGGGCGACGTCATGACCGCCATTGACGGGCTGGCCATCAACAGCGTCATCAGCGCGATCGATCAGATCAACCGCAAGGCACCAGGGCAGACCGTCACTCTGGGCATCTACCGCGAAGGCGAGACCCTGGAGATTCCGGTGGAACTCGGCACCGGCAGCTCGCAGTACCGCATCCCGGAAATCCCCGGCA
>CAYQBR010000163.1:0-3632 GCA_964415735.1 uncultured Klebsiella sp.
CGGCGATGTAGAGCAGCTCGACCTTGGGCAGGCGCTTGACGATGTGCGCCGCGATGGGGAAGTGCTCCTCCGCGCCCGGGTAACGGAAGCGGCGCATGTTCTCCACCACTTGCAGGGTGTGCGCGTCCACGGTGTAGATATGGAACAGGTCGTGCTGCATCTTTCCGGTGATGGCTCCGAACTCAGGCAGGTAGCGCCCGAGCACGCCGTAGCGTGACATGCGGCGCAACTGCGAGGTCAGTTCGTGCGGGGAGCGCAGCAGTTCCATGAACAGGGTGATGTTGCGCAGGTCCTTGCGGAACTTCTCGTCGATCATCACGCTGTGTTCGCGGATCAGACGAATGGTGGCCGCACGCACGCCCTTGATCTGCGGGTTCTGCGCCATCAGCACGAAGATCTCCAGCAGTGCGAAGGGGAAGCGTCGGAACACGCCGGGGTTGGTCACCTCGATGTAACGGTTGCGAATCTGGAAGCGCTTGTTGATCTGCGTGATCTCTTCGGTCTCGCCCGCGCGCAGGATGGCTTCATCGAAATGCTGCAACAGCACGTCATTGAGGCCTCGCAGCGTGGCCACCGCGCGGTAGTACTCCTGCATGAGTTTCTCGACGGCCAGGCTCTTCTCGTCATCCTCGTAGCCAAACTGGCGTGCAAGGTCCTTCTGTCTGTCAAACAGCAGACGATCTTCCTTGCGGCCGGCCAGCACATGCAGGCCGTAGCGGATTTTCCACAGCAGTCGCTCGCCATTGACCAGGTCCTGGTACTCCGAAGGGGTCAGGAATCCCAGGCTCACCAGATCGGCGAGCGTGTCCGCCTTGTAGTGGCGCTTGGCGATCCAGGCGATGGTCTGGATGTCGCGCAGGCCGCCGGGCGAAGCCTTGACGTTGGGTTCCAGGGCGTAGTCGATGTCGTAGTACTTCTCATGCCGCGCGATCTGCTCGTCGCGCTTGGCCTTGAAGAAGGCCTTGGCGGGCCAGACGTCGTTGTCCTGGGTCTGGGCGATCATGGCGTCGCGCAGACACTGCGGCCCGACGATGGTGCGGGACTCCATCAGACTGGTGGCAACCGTGATGTCCTTGAGCGCCTCCTGACGGCACTGCGCGATGGAGCGCACGCTCTGACCGATCTCGAGATTGATGTCCCACAGAAAGGTGAAGAACCCGCTGATGACGGCGCGATACTCTTGATGATTGTCGTGCCGGGTGAGCAGCAGCAGGTCGATGTCCGAATGCGGATGCAGTTCGCCCCGGCCATAGCCGCCCACGGCGAGCAGGCTGATGTCCTGCGCATTGCCCCACTCGTAACGCTCCCACGCGCAGCGCAGCAGTTCATCCATGAACCAGGAGCGGCCGATGACCAGTTGCACGATGTCGGCGTCTTCCCGGTAACGTTCATCCAGTACGCGGCGGGCATGTGCCAGCGCCTCCTTGAACAAGGGTACCGGCTGGGTACTGTTGCGCAGGCGCTCGCGGAAGGCGGCCGGGTCGAACATGGCCTCGCGCAGCGCCACGTCGGCGTGCATGGGGGCGATGACGAAGGCAGGGGGGGTGGCGGGCTGCGTCAGGGGTGACGCCATCGGCTCAGAAGTGTTCATCGCTGCGTCGCGTCAGCACTTCCACGCCGTCGCTCGTGACTGCCAGCGTATGTTCCCACTGCGCTGACAGACGGCGGTCCCGGGTAGTGACCGTCCAGCCGTCGGACTTCGACAGCTTGGTGTGATGGGTGCCCGCGTTGAGCATGGGCTCGATGGTGAAGGTCATGCCTTCCTGCAGCACCACGCCAGTGCCCGGCTTGCCGAAGTGCAGCACCTGCGGGTCCTCGTGGAAGATCCTGCCGATGCCGTGCCCGCAGTACTCGCGCACCACCGAGAAATGATTGCTTTCTGCAAGGCTCTGAATAAGGTGCCCGATATCCCCGAGGCGAGTGCCGGGACGCACGATCTCGATGGCACGGTAGAGGCATTGCTTCGTGACCTCGACGAGGCGGCCCACATGGGCAGGCACTTCATCAATGACGAACATCTTGCTGGTATCGCCGTGGTAGCCATCCTTGATGACGGTGACGTCGATATTGATGATGTCGCCTTTCTTCAGGATCTTGCCATCGCTGGGAATGCCGTGGCATACCACGTGATTCACGGAGGTGCAGATGGATTTCGGAAAACCGTTGTAATTGAGCGGGGCCGGGATGGCCTGCTGCACATTCACGATGTGGTCGTGACACAGGCGATCGAGCTCGCCGGTGCTGACGCCCGCCTTGACGTGAGGCCCGATCATTTCCAGGACCTCTGCCGCGAGCCTGCCGGCCACGCGCATTTTTTCCAGTTCTTGCGGCGTCTTGATGCTGATTGCCATGGTATGAAGTCGTTTGTTGCTCGGGCAGCTCACTGCCGTGATGTTTGGGGCCGGGCCATTGTAAAGCAGGACATGCGCGATTGACACCGCCCGGCAGCCAGCCCTGCGGGCAGTGCCCTGCATCCCGGCGCTTTATGTCGCGGGGGCGTTGTGGTATAAAGCTGCGCGCTTTGAAGCTCCCAGGGGTTCCAAGGCGCATTTCATTATCAACATCAACGTCGCACATATACCGACACATGTTTTCTGGGTGCCTCGCGCGCGGCAGCGTGCACGGGGTGGAATCATGGGGTGTATGGAGGCTTAACCCGACACAAAGGAAATCTCATGGCTACTGTTTCAATGAAGGAAATGCTCAAGGCGGGCGTCCATTTCGGACACCAGGCACGTTACTGGAATCCGAAAATGAAGAAGTTCATCTTCGGCGCGCGCAACAAGATTCACATCATCAACCTCGAGCACACCGTACCGGCACTCAATGCCGCTCTCGAGCAGGTGCACACCCTGGCGGCCCGCAAGAAGAAGGTCCTGTTCGTCGGCACCAAGCGTGCGGCAGGCAAGATCATCAAGGAGCAGGCAGAGCGCGCAGGCATGCCCTACGTCGATCACCGCTGGCTCGGCGGCATGCTGACCAACTACAAGACCATCCGTGGCTCCATCAAGAAGCTGCGCGACCTGGAAACCCAGGCGCAGGACGGTACCTTCGATCGCATGACCAAGAAAGAAGCCCTGATTCGTCGTCGCGCCATGGAGAAACTCGAGCGCAGCATCGGCGGCATCAAGGAAATGGGCGGTCTGCCTGACGCGTTGTTCGTGATCGACGTTGACCACGAGCGCATCGCCATCACCGAAGCCAACAATCTGGGCATCCCCGTCATTGGTATCGTCGATACCAACAGCAACCCGGACGGTATCGATTTCCCGATCCCCGGCAACGACGACGCCATCCGCGCGATCGAGCTGTACGCCCGTGCCGTTGCTGATGCCTGCATCGAAGGCCGTGGCGATCTGAATGCCGTGAGCAGCGACAGCGAGTTCGTTGAAGTCAGCGACAGCGTTGCCGCCTCCGAGCAGGCCAGCGCCACCGGCGCCTGAGTCGCGCCGACAGTCAGAGGGCTGCCGGCGACGGCGCCCTCACTCCCATGATATTGCTGCCCTGCGTACGCGGTGGCAGCAGTGCTGAAGCGGGGGAAAGAAGAGGGGCGAGGCCCCTTTTTTTTGATCCGCCTGATCACATCGAATTCATTCTGAAAATTGAACGAGGCAAGCAAATGGCAGAAATTA
>CAYQBR010000164.1:0-2233 GCA_964415735.1 uncultured Klebsiella sp.
TGAAAAAGTCGGGGGCAGCAGCGCTGCCCCCTGTGGGCCTGCGATCGCGAAGGAAGCAGTTCCGGATGCAGCCCGACCCGCCTGCCATCCTTGCCAGGCTTGCCAACACCTTCCTTGTGTTCACTTCTAGCGTAGGCCACGAACTGCCCACCCGCCACGACGCCCGCCGTCTTTTTCAGCCCCCCTTTTCGGCTACCATGGCGCCAGCTTTTTTCTTCTGAGGATTTGCCGATGTCCGCCACTGTGCAATACAACGCCCGCCCTGCCCCGGACCAGGAACTCATCGACATCGCCCGCTATGTCAGCGACTACGAGATCACCTCCGCCGAGGCCTGGGACACCGCGCGCCTGTGTCTGATGGATTCGCTGGGCTGCGCCATGCTGGCGCTGCGCTTCCCCGAATGCACCAAGCTGCTCGGGCCGCTGGTGGAAGGCACCGTGGTGCCCCATGGCGCCCGGGTGCCGGGCACACAGTTCCGGCTCGACCCGGTGAAGGCAGCCTGGGACATCGGCTGCCTGATTCGCTGGCTGGACTACAACGACACCTGGCTGGCGGCAGAATGGGGCCACCCTTCCGACAATCTGGGCGGCATCCTGGCCGTGGCGGACTATCTCTCGCAGCGCCATGTGGCTGCGGGCAAGGCGCCGCTGCTCATGCGCGATGTGCTGGCGGCCATGATCAAGGCGCACGAGATCCAGGGGGTGATCGCGCTGGAGAACAGCTTCAACCGTGTGGGGCTGTGCCATGTGCTGCTGGTGCGCGTGGCGTCCACGGCCGTGGTGACCAGCCTGCTGGGCGGCAGTCAGGCGCAGGTCATCGACGCCCTCTCCCAGGCCTGGCTGGACGGTTCCAGCCTGCGCACCTATCGCCACGCGCCCAATGCGGGCCCGCGCAAGTCCTGGGCGGCGGGCGACGCCACCTCCCGCGCCGTGCGTCTGGCTGACCTGACCCTGCGCGGCGAGATCGGTTACCCGAGTGTGCTGAGCGCGCCGACCTGGGGTTTCCAGGATGTCTCGTTCAAGGGGAAGAAACTCGTTTTTACAAGGGATTACGGCAGTTACGTGATGGAAAACATCCTGTTCAAGATCGCCTTCCCGGCCGAATTCCACGCCCAGACGGCGGCGGAAGCGGCTCTGCAGTTGCACCCGCTGGTGAAGGACAGGCTGGGCCAGATCACGCGCATCGTGATTCACACCCACGAGTCCGCCATCCGCATCATCAGCAAGCACGGCCCGCTCAATAATCCGGCCGACCGCGACCATTGCCTGCAGTACATGACAGCGGTGCCGCTGGCTTTCGGGGCGCTGGAGGCCGAGCACTACGAGGATGCGTTCCACCAGGGGCATCCGGTCATCGACCAGTTGCGCGAGAAAATGGAAGTGGTCGAGGAGCCGCGCTACAGCCGCGAGTACCGGGAGGCGGACAAGCGTTCCATCGCCAATGCGCTGCAAGTCTTCTTCGCCGACGGCAGCTGCACGCCGAAAGTGGAGGTGGAATATCCGCTGGGGCATCGACGCCGCCGCGCCGAGGGCATCCCGCTGCTGCAGGAGAAGTTCCGGCGCAACCTGGCCACGCGTTTCCCGGCGGCGCGGGTGGAGCGAATCGTTGCGCTGTGCAATGACCCGCAGGCGCTGGCGGCCACGCCGGTGCACGAATTCATGGATCTGCTCGTGATTTGAAACACCGCCCTTGAAAAGCAAATTGGCGTCCGCAGATAAGCGTCGTGGCCGGGGCTCCTGCGAGGCCGGCCACGGAACGCGACAGCTTCTGTGCGTTCACCAAACCCCAACCAATATTGCTTTCGAGGATATTTGCCATGCGTACATTCGATTTCGCCCCGCTCTACCGTTCCACCATCGGCTTTGACCACCTGACTTCCCTGCTGGACTCCGTGACGCAACGCGAGCAGAGCCAGCCAAGCTATCCGCCTTACAACATTGAATTGCTGGGCAAGGATCAGTACCGCATCACCATGGCCGTGGCCGGCTTCGTGGATGCCGAGCTGCAGATCCAGTCCGAGCGCCAGACCCTGACCGTCAAGGGCAAGAAGGCCGACGACGGCAAGGAGCGCAACTACCTGCATCAGGGCATCGCGGGCCGCAACTTCGAGCGGGTGTTCCAGCTGGCCGACCACGTGAAGGTGACCGGCGCCACGCTGGAGAACGGCCTGCTGAACATCGACCTGGTGCGCGAGATCCCCGAGGCCATGAAGCCGCGTCAGATCGCCATCAA
>CAYQBR010000164.1:2333-3626 GCA_964415735.1 uncultured Klebsiella sp.
ACTTGTTCACTTCGCGGCAGACAGCCCCCCGCGCGCCCCGCTAGATTCCCTCGCACCAGCCTGCCGCCAGGCCGACTGGCACAACAACAAAAACCGCTCACACCCGCCTTGAGCCGGGTGATGCGCCACCACGAGGGTCTGCCATGTTCACGTTCGCTCGTCGTTCCACCGCGGTCACGCCACTCTTTCTGCTGTTTGCATGCCTCTTCACCTTGAGCACCCATGCCGCCGAACCCAGCTATCGCAAGGGCCAGTTTGTCGAACCTGCCTATGAAGGCTGGTGGGAGAATGACGACGGCACCTTCAGCTTCATCTTTGGTTACCACAACGAGAACTGGGAAGAAGAGCTGAAGATCCCCGTGGGCGAAGCCAATTTCTTCTCGCCAGGGGAAGCCGATCGCGGCCAGCCCACGCACTTCCTGCCCCGTCGCAACCGCTTCACCTTCGAGGTGGTGGTGCCGGCCGACTGGGGCGACAAGGAACTGGCCTGGACGGTGTCTGTCAACGGCGTGACCAAGACGGCCTTCGCCACCCTGGCCCGCGATTACGTGATCGACAATGTGGTGATCGCCTCCGAGACCGGTTCCCTGGGAGCAGGCACCAGCAGCCCGGAATCCCGCGCCAATATCGCGCCGGTGCTGACCGTGCAGGGCGATCGTACCGGGGATCAGATCGTGCGCCGCGTGCGCGTGGGCGAACCCTTGCTGGTCGAGGCTCACGTCGAGGACGACGGCCTGCCCAAGCCTCGCGCCGCGTCCATCAACCGCGTCGAACAACAGGGCCTGGCACGCTGGATGGAGCCGCCGCGCCGCACCACGGTGGGCAAGACCAACGGCTTGTTCCTGTCCTGGAACATCTACCGCGGTGAAGGCAATGCCAGCTTCGACCCGCCCCAGGTCAAGCCCTGGGAAGACACCCGCACCTCGGCGAACTCCCCCTGGGGCGCGCTATGGACGCCACCGCCGGTGCCGGCTGATGGCATGTACCGCACGAACGTCACTTTCGACACGCCCGGCACCTATGTGCTCTGGGGCCGTGCCGATGACGGCGGCCTTTACCACGACCAGTACATCACGGTGCACGTGACCGAATAAGCCTGTGGATCGCCATCTCAACGGGCTTTGGTGCCCGGCCGCAGTGTCCTTTCCTCCACTGCCGCCGGGCATTTTTTTGGCTTGCAAGTCCTCGTCGCTCGTGGCCTCATACGCCGCATAACAACAATGACACCCTGACGAGGCTTCCCATGAACGTCACGCTCTACATCATTGGCGGGCTTGCCATTTCCCAGCTCGC
>CAYQBR010000165.1:0-3615 GCA_964415735.1 uncultured Klebsiella sp.
AGCGCCGGGATTTTCCAAGGAGTATCTGCGCCATGAACGCCCTCGAACACCGCATTCCGCCGCCTCTCGTCATGCTGCTCACCGCCTTCGCGATGTGGCAGTTCGCCCGCCTGCTGCCCCGTGTGGAGGTGGACGACACCCTGCGCCTGGTGCTGGCAGGAATGTTCCTGATCGATGGCGTGTTCTGCTGTCTGGCCGGTGTGTACTGCTTCCGCAAGGCACAGACCACGGTGGACCCGCTGCATCCGGACAAGGCCAGCCGTCTGGTGACGGGCGGCATCTATCAGGTGTCGCGCAACCCGATGTACCTGGGCTTCGCCATTCTGCTGCTGGCCTGGGCCGTGTTTCTGGCCTCGCCATGGATGCTGCTCGGTGTGCCCGCCTTCATGCTCTTCATCCGCCGCTTTCAGATCGCGCCCGAGGAGCGAGCGCTGACTCAGCTGTTCGGCAGCGAGTACGAGGCCTATTGCGCCCGCGTGCGGCGCTGGTTGTGAGTGCCGCGCGACGAATGGAGTTCATGCAGAGACGAAGCGAACCCTTCGGCTGAAAGCTTTTCTGTTCGGCGCGGATGGCGCGGCGTAGCATAGCCCGGCCTGTCTTTCCGACGTCCCGTGAAGGTGCCTCTCTTGAATCCAGCTGAATCCGGCGTGACGCTGTCCGAAAAGGACAAGCGCACCACCCTGCTTGCCCTGCTCATCGTCTTCCTGCTCGCCGCCCTCGACATGACCATTCTCTCCACCGCCATGCCGCGCATCGTCGCCGAGCTGCAGGGCCTGGAACTGTATGCCTGGGTCACCACCGCCTACATGCTGGCCTCCACCGTGCTGGTGCCGATCTACGGCAAGCTGGGGGATCTCTACGGCCGCAAGCCCATCCTGCTGATCGGCATCAGCATCTTCCTGCTCGGCTCCATGCTCTGCGGCATTGCCGGCGAGTTCGGCGACCTGCCCCTGCTGGGCTCGGGCATGATGCAGCTGATCATCTTCCGCGCGGTGAAGGGCATCGGCGGCGCGGCTCTGTTCACCAGCGCCATCGGCATCATCGCGGACATCTACCCGCCGCTGCAGCGCGCGAAGTTCATGGGCCTGTTCGGGGCGATCTTCGGCATCGCCAGCATCGTCGGCCCGGCGCTTGGGGGCTTCCTCACCGACTTCGCCACGGTCACCGTGGCCGGCCACGAGATCGCCGGCTGGCGCTGGGTGTTCTACGCCAATGTGCCGCTGGGCATCGTGGCCCTGCTGATGATCGCCTACAAGACACCCAGTCTGAACAAGGCCAGTGGCGGGCGCATCGACTACATCGGCGCGGCCCTGCTGCTGCTGGCCTTCATTCCTTTCCTGCTGGCGCTGACCTGGGGTGGCAATCGCTATGACTGGAATGCGCCGGTGCTGCTGGGCATGTTTGCCCTGAGCGGCGTGGCACTGATCGTCTTCGTGCTGGTGGAGAAGCGCACGCCCGATGCCATCATGCCGCTGGACCTGTTCAAGAGCCGCGTGTTCGTGATCACCAATCTGACGTCCTTCGTCATCGGCATGGCCTTCCTGGGCGTGGTGATGTTCATGCCGCTGTTCATGCAGGTGGTGCTGGGCGTCAACGCCACCAACAGTGGTTTCTCCATGTTCCCGCTGATGCTCGGCCTGATGATCGGCAGCATCCTGAGCGGGCGCGTGGTGTCGCGCACCGGGCGTTACAAGCCCTTCATGGTGGGCGGGGCCGCCGTGCTGATCGCCGGCGTGTTCCTGCTCGGCGGCATCGGGCCGGAAACCACGCAGCTGGAGCTGGCCTGGCGCATGGTCGTGGTGGGCCTCGGGCTGGGGCCGTCGCAGAGCCTGGTGAACCTGATCGTGCAGGCGGCGTTTCCGCCCCAGCAGATCGGCGTGGCCACCAGTTCCACCCAGTTCTTCCGCCAGATCGGCAACACCGTGGGCGTGGCCATCTTCGGCACCCTGCTGACCTTGAACCTCACTGCCGAGCTGCCCCGCCAGCTGCCGCCCATGCCCAGTTCCGCGGGCAGCCCCGCCTTCGACATGAGCCAGGCCCAGAGCAGTGTGATGAATCCCGGTGCCCTGCGTGCGCGCATCGAAGGCGATCTCGAGGCCATGCTGGGCACGCTGGGTCAGGCCTATTCCGGCGATGCCGCCGCGATTGCCGCTGTGCAGGCCAACAGCCAGGTGCCGCAGCAGATCCGCGAGCAGGTGCAGCAGGCCGGCACACAGCCGCTGCCGCCCGCCGAGATCGAGCAACGCCTGAACACCCTGCGCAGCCTGCTGGCCGGGCAGGTGGACACGCTGGTCACGCGCATCGAGTCCGGTGTGCGCCTGGCGTTCTCCAATGCCATCACCGGCATGTTCAGCACCAGCCTGTGGATCATCCTGGTGGGCTTTCTGATGAGTCTGTTCATTCCGGTGATCTCGCTGCAGCGGCACAGCCCGGCAGCGCCCGCCCGCGCCGAGGGTTGAAAGGCGCCGGCGCGGCAGGTTTAATGGCGGGCATTGGCCGTCGTCCCGGCGGCCGTGATCGAGGCTGTCCATGCACTGCACATGCCCCTCTCTGAATGCCCTGCTGGCCGCTGCCGTGCTGAGCGCCGGCCTGCTGGCCGGCTCCCCCGCACTGGCCCAGCCCTTCGGTGACAATCCCTTCATGGCGCAGCCGCAGCCGGCCATTCCGGACATCGAGTACGACCCGGGCGGTGAATTCAATTTCGTGCGCGTGCAGTTCGACACCTGGCAGGGCGGCGGTGGCGGTGGCTGGGGGTATTTCGGCGATGGCGGCCCCACCTGGTCCATCGACTTCCCCGGCGCCGACATGAACTTCCTGCGCGGCGTCTCGCGCCTGACCAATATCCGCGTGATGCGGGACCCGATCGTGCTGCGCTTCGATGACGAGCAGATCTTCGACTACCCCTTCCTGTACATGCTGGAAGTGGGGCAGCAGGGCGGCATCATGCTGAGCCAGGAGGAGATCGACAATGTGCGCGAATACCTGCTGCGCGGCGGCTTCCTGCTGATCGACGACTTCTGGGGCGAGCGCCAGTGGAGCAATTTCCACGACTCCTTCACGCAGATCTTCCCTGACCGCGAGATCGTCGAACTGCCCCACGATCACGAGATCTTCCGCACCTATTACGACATCGACGGCCCGCAGATGATTCCGGCGCTGAGCCGGGACGATTCGCGCGGCGAGCAGGGCATCGACGTGGCCAGCAACCACGCCATCCTCGACGACTTCGGGCGCGTGATGGTGCTGATCAACTGGAATTCGGACATGGGCGACGGCTGGGAACACACCTATCACCCGTATTACCCGACGCGCTACGCCAATGCCGCCTACCAGCTGGGCATCAATTACCTGATCTACTCACTCACGCACTGAGCCGCGCCCGCGCCGGTGCCAGGACTCCCCCATGCAGGCCTTCATCGCCATCGTGGTGAACCGTCGCCGTGCGCTGTTGCTGCTGGCGCTGCTGCTGAGTCTGCTGCTGGCCGCCGGCATCCCGCGCACCGGCTTTGACACCTCGCTGGGCGTGCTGCTCACGCGCAGTGATCCCTGGCTGGCGGAGCGCGACCGCATGCTGGCCGAGTTCCCCGGCCAGAGCGAGATCAGCTTCGCCTTCGA
>CAYQBR010000166.1:0-1961 GCA_964415735.1 uncultured Klebsiella sp.
CGCCTGGTGGTCTGTCTGTCGCTGGACACCGATCAGATCGTTGCGCTGCACATCCTCTGCCAGGCCCTGAAGATCGAGATGCTCACCGTGGCGGAGACTCTCGCCGACGGCGTCGGCAAACTGCCCGTCATCGCGCCCGAGCGCCGCGCCATGATCCTGTTCACCAGCGGCACCACCAGCAAGCCCAAGGGCGTGGTCAGCACGCATCGCGCCATTCGCGCCCAGGTCACCACGCTGCTGGAGGCCTGGGGCTGGCAGGCCAAGGATGCCATCCCGTTGTTCCTGCCGCTGCACCACATTCACGGCATCATCAATGTCCTGTGCTGCGGCCTGTGGATCGGCGCACGCGTCGCCGTCTTCCCGCGCTTCGACATGGACCAGGTGATGACCCAGGTGCGCCTGCGCAAGTACACCCTGTTCATGGCGGTGCCCACGATTTATGTGAAGATCATTCAGTATCTGGAAGCGCTGGATGCGGGAAAGCGTGAGGCCATCACCTCGGCGTTCAAGGCGATGCGGCTCAATGTCAGTGGTTCGGCCGCGTGTCCCGTCAAGCTGTTCAATCAGTGGAAGGCGCTCACCGGCCAGACCCTGCTGGAGCGCTATGGCATGACCGAGATCGGCATGGGCATCTCCAATCCCTATCTCGGCGAGCGCCGCGCCGGTGCTGTCGGCCTGCCCTTGAAAGGCGTCGAGGTGGCGATGTTCGATGACGCTGGCGGCATGATCGACAAGGACGAGGTCCCTGGCGAGATTCGCGTGCGCGGTGCCAATGTGTTCCTGGAATACTGGAACAATCCCGCCGCCACGGAAGAGAGTTTCGTCGACGGCTGGTTCCGCACTGGCGATGTCGCCGTGCGGGAGAAGGGCTATTACCGCATCATGGGGCGCTCGTCAGTGGACATCATCAAGTCCGGCGGATACAAGCTCTCCGCGCTGGAGATCGAGGGGGCCCTGCTCACGCATGAGAAGATCGCCGAGTGTGCCGTGGTCGGCATGGAGGACGAGACCTGGGGCGAGGCAGTGACGGCCTTCGTGGTGCTCAAGCCCGGACAGTCACTCACGCTGCCGGACCTGAAGTCCTGGTGCGAGTCGCGCATGTCGCCCTACAAGATTCCCAAGTCGCTGCGCGTGCTGGAGGCGATGCCGCGCAATGCCATGGGCAAGGTCGTCAAGCCGGACCTGAAGCGTTTGTGATTGCCCCGGCCGCCGTTGCAGGGGCGGCAGCGGCACGTGCAGACGGGCCGGCGCCACTCTCACAGACGGCACTCATAGGTGGCCGGAACCGGCAGCGCCTTCCAGGCCGGGAATTGCTGGTAGAACGCTGGCAGTGAGGTCCCGAAGGCATTCTGGAATGCCGACTCGGCCGTGTTGCCGGCCGCTATCGCAGCCCCGTAGGTCAGCAGTGCGTCGGCACTGGATGAACTCATCAGCTGCTGCACTCCCAGCATCGCCAGGGGATACACCGGCCCCGGCCGGCTGAAACTCTGCGCCGTCTCCAACAGGTTCAGGTCTGGCAATCCCGGTGGCTGGCTTGCCGCGAAATCCGTGACTTCCTTGAGCATGCAGCCGCGTGCCGTGCTGATGGATACCGTTCCCTGATTCGCAATGCCCAGCCAGCCCAGGTATTCCGCGGCACCTTCGATCATCCAGTGCAGGCCCGCCGGCTGCGGTCCGCCAATCCAGCGCTGCTCAAACTGCAGCAGGTGAAACACTTCGTGGATGATGATCTTCCGGCGTGTCACCGGGCCGTGCACGGTCCAGCCTTGATTGGCGACACAGATCGTCATGTTCCTTGCGCCGGTGAATGCCGAGGCGCCGCCGCTGGTGCATCCCGTTGCCGTTCTCGAAGTGGCAATGGTGGTGCTCTGCTGCACGGTGCGGCCCAGAGTGCTCTGATAGAAGCTGCTGGCGAACTGCACAGCGTCCTGAATCAGCTGGCGGTCTTCACTGCTGGTGGC
>CAYQBR010000166.1:2061-3611 GCA_964415735.1 uncultured Klebsiella sp.
GTGCCATCACGTTCCAGAATCACGAGATTGGCGTCGCCCTGCGGGTCGACGCATTGCGGCAGGGTCATGGTGACCGACGCCGGGCGCAGGCCATTGCTGAAATCGCGCAGTGAGCTGACCTGGAAGCTGCCAAGACTTGCGCCAAGCTGCGTGGAGTTGCCGCTGATGTTGCGCAGCACGGCGAGGCTGGCGGCGTCGTTGCGCAGGCGCAAGTCTGCCTCGGTCCCGGGCACATGGTCGAACATCAGACTCACGACACGACCATCCAGCGTCGGGTCTGCCCGGGCAATCAGCACCTGGTCACGATAGACCCCGGCGCGGAAGCTGCCGCTGCAGTCCTTGCCTGTGCTGCTGTCATAGGGGGCGGCGCTGTCGACACGAAAGACCAGGTCGGGGCTCACCAGACGCAGCGTCAGGGCCAGCAGCCGGGCCTGCCCGCTGGCGTCCTTTTCCACCTCGCCCGCCGCATTCTGCAGTGCGACACAGCTGTTGAGCAGTCCGGTGCCGCCATCGAACACACCGACATTGTTGTAGTGAGTCAAGGTGCCAGCCGGAGGTGCGTCGGCGTGGCTCCCTGCAGCAGACAACAGCAAGCTCGACAGCAGAAGGTGGGTCAATCTGGAATGTCTGTGCATGGCGCATGGTCCTGACAGGGCGATTGCGAGCAGGATAGAAGCCCGCGAGCGGGCTGTCCATTGCCGGATTGACATTCGCTTGATGCTTGCTTGATACTTGCAATGTCAAATAAATAGCAAGGAGATTGCAAGTGAGTATCGGAGCGGAAGGCAAGGTGCTGCTGGGGCTGTCCCATGTGCAGACGCGGCTGCACAAGCGTCAGGACCAATGGCTGGCTGCCCATGGCATCAGCTTCAAGGAATTTCAGGTGATGAGTGCCCTGAGCGAGGCAAGCACGCACTCTCTCAAGCGCATCGATCTGGCGGAAAAGGTGGGTCTGAGTGCGTCCGGGGTCACCCGCATGCTGCTGCCCATGGAGAAGATCGGGCTCATCAGCAAGGAGGAGGGGGCGCGGGATGCCCGTGTCAGCCTGGTGCGACTTTCCGAGGCCGGCGAGCGCATCCTGGCGGACGCCGAGAAATCCTTCACGCAAGGTGCCCGCACGTTCATGAAGTCGCTCACTGAAGAGCAGCGCGCGGCGCTGGCCACCCTGTCCAGGGTCGTTCTGCCATGACGCACCCGTTCGACAGCCAGCCCACGCTCATCGGCCCTTCCGTCACGCTGCGCCCGCTCATGGCCGAGGACTTCGAGGCCTTGCATGCCGCAGCGGCGGATCCGCTGATCTGGGAGCAGCACCCACAGCCCACGCGCTGGCAGCGCGACGTCTTTCGCACGGCCTTCTTCGAGGGCGCTCTGGCCGGGGGCAGCGCCTTCGTGGTGCTGGACAATGCCAGTGGCGCCATCATCGGGTCCACGCGTTACTACGACTGGCAGCCGCAGGCACGCAGCATCGCCGTGGGCTACACCTTCCTGGCCCGGGCCTGGTGGGGCGGGCCGACCAATCAGGAAATGAAGCAGTTGCTGCTCCAGCATGC
>CAYQBR010000167.1:0-3608 GCA_964415735.1 uncultured Klebsiella sp.
AGCACGGCAATCGCGGTGCCACCAGCAAGAGCGGCAGTGCGGATCTGCTGGAAGCTGCCGGTGTGAAACTGACACTCGACCCCGCCGGAGTGGCCCGCTGCATCGAGACGCTCGGCGTTGGCTTCATGTTCGCGCCCGGTCATCACAGTGCCATGAAGCACGTGATCGGTCCGCGCCGCGAGATCGGTGTGCGCACCATCTTCAATCTGCTCGGGCCATTGACCAATCCGGCGTCGGCGCCCAACCAGGTGCTGGGCGTCTATGCCGCGTCGTGGATTCCCGTGATGCTGGAAGTGCTCGAGGCCCTGGGCAGCGAGCACGTGCTGATCGTGGCGGCAGAGGACGGTCTCGATGAGATCAGCATCAGTGCGCCGACCCGGGTTGGCGAGCTGCGCAACGGCAGCATTCGCCACTACACCATCACGCCGGAGGATTTCGGCATCGCCCGCCGTGAGGGCTTCGCCATGCTGCAGATCGCCACGCCGCAGGAGAGTCTGGCCCTGGTGCGCGCAGCGCTTACCGGCAGCCATGAAGCGGCAGCGGACATCGTGGCGCTGAACGCCGGCGCCGCCATCTACGCCGCCAATGTGGTGGATGATCTGGCCGCGGGAGTGAGTCGTGCTCGCGAGATCATTCGCAGCGGTGCCGCACTGAACAAGCTGGAGGCGCTTGCCGCCTTCACGCAGAGCCTCTAGCGCAGGGATAACCGACATGGCCAATGCCACCATTCTGGAAGACATTCTGGCGCAGAAGCGTCGCGAGATCGCGCGCGACAGTACCCAGCGCGGTCTCGCGGAGCTCGAGAAAGCCGCTCTGGCGCGCACCGACAGGCGTCCCTTCATCGCGGCACTGCGGCAGCGCATTGTGGCGCACAAGCCTGCCGTGATTGCCGAGATCAAGAAGGCCTCGCCCAGCAAGGGGCTGATCCGTGCCGACTTCGATCCCGCCGGCTTCGCCCGCCAGTACGCCCAGGCAGGGGCCACGTGTCTTTCCGTGCTCACGGACCGCGAATTCTTCCAGGGCGCCAACGAGTACCTGCAGCAGGCGCGGGCTGCGTGCAGCCTGCCGGTGATTCGCAAGGACTTCATGATCGATCGGTATCAGATCGCCGAGGCCGGTGCGCTGGGTGCCGACTGTGTGCTGCTGATCGTGGCGGCACTCACGCCTGCCAGCCTGCGCGAGCTGGCCGACTATGCCCGTCAGATCGGCATCGACACTCTGGTGGAAGTGCATGACGCCCAGGAGCTCGATATCGCGCTGGAAGCGGGCTTCGATCTGATTGGCGTGAACAATCGCAATCTGCACACCTTCGAGACCAGCCTGGACGTGACTTACACGCTGGCCTCGCGTTTGCCCGCTGGCACCCTCCTGGTCACCGAGAGTGGCATCAACACCCCCGCGGATGTCGACGCCATGATTGCGCGCGGCATCTACGGCTTCCTGATTGGCGAGGCGTTCATGCGCGCCCCGCAACCGGGTGTGCGCCTGCAGGAGATGTTCGCCGGCCATGCCTGACACCTTGCCTCCGGTTCCTCCCAAGAAGAAAGGACTTGCCCGTTTGCTGGCAGCGGCGGGTTATTCTTTCGCGGGTCTGCGCAGTGCCTTTGCGTCCGAAGAGGCCTTTCGGCTTGAAGTCTTCACCCTGGTGCTGGCGGTGCCGCTGGCCCTCTGGCTGGGGGAGAACGCAGTGGAGCGCGTGCTGCTGATTGGCAGCGTCCTGCTGCTGCTCATCGTGGAGCTGCTCAACACCGCGGTGGAGGCTGTCGTCAATCGCGTCGGTCTGGAGTTTCATGAATTGTCGCGGCAGGCCAAGGACATTGGCTCCGCGGCCGTGTTTGTCTGCATGGCCCTGGTGGCCATGGTCTGGATCGTCCTGCTGATTTAATTTCCGTCTCCGGGTAAACCTCGCGCCCGACACGCCGATACACTCAGGCAAGACCCTGAGATTTCGAGTGTGTCATGGCGTTCGCCAGCTTCTACATGATCCTGTTCCTGCTGCTGATGATGATCGGTTCGGTCGTCTTCGCCCGTTATGCGCAGGAGCGACAGGAGAACGATGTGATCCGGCTCTACCGCCTGGCGGCGCTTGATCGTCGGCGCAATGAGACGCGCGCGGTGATTCGTGCGCTGCAGGAAGTCGACGATCATGCGGAAACGCTGCGCATCCTCAACCAGGCGCTGAAGACGGACCTGGTGCGCATTCAGAAGCTGGATCCTGGCCGTGTAGACATCGAGCAGGAAATTCGTCAGGCCAGTGCCGCGCCCTCTGCCGAGAGCAAGAGCGAGAAGCCGACTGGCGATGCCCGCTCGGCGAAGTCGGACAAGCGCACCAGCCTGAGCCATGAGCGCGATGTGCAGCGGGTGCGGCAGCAGATCGTCGAGGCGATGGCGATCATCCGGCGACTCTACGAAGCCAATCAGGTGAAGGCGGAGCAGCTGGAATCCACCGCGCGACATCTGGGCACACTCAGTGTGGTGGTGGCAGTGAATTCGGCGATGCACATGGCGGAACTGGCTTTGGGCGCGTCACAGTGGGGCAAGGTGCCCGGTCTGCTGCGGATGGCGGAAGGCTATCTGGCGAACGGACCGATACAGGGGCGGGAAAAGGCCGAGAAACTCGAGCAGATTCGCAAACTGCGGGAGTCGCTGGAGCAGGCGCGCAATGTCGCAGGCATGCGCTTCGCCGCGGAATAGTCGCCGCGATGAAGCGGCTTCAGCGCGTGCCGAAGACGACGATGGTCTTGCCCTTGACGCTGATGAGGTCCTGCTCTTCCAGGGTCTTCAGCACGCGGCCGGCCATCTCTCTTGAACAGTTCACCAGGCGACCGAGTTCCTGCCGCGTGATCTTGATCTGCATGCCGTCCGGGTGCGTCATGGCATCCGGTTCCTTGCTCAGCTCGATGAGCGTGCGGGCAATGCGACCGGTCACGTCATAGAAGGCCAGATCGCCCACCTTGCGCGTGGTATTGCGCAGGCGGTGTGCCATCTGCTTGCCGATCGTGAAGACGATTTCCGGATGGGTGCGGATGTAGTTGTTGAAGTTCGCGTAGCTGATTTCGGCAATCTCGCAGGCCGTGCGTGCGCGACACCAGGCGCTGCGCGATTCCTTCTGTTCGAACAGTCCCATCTCCCCGAAGAAATCCCCAGGATTCAGATACGCGATCACCACTTCCCGGCCATCGTCATCTTCCAGCACCACAGATACGGAACCTTCGATGATGTAATACAGCGTGTTGCAGGTGTCGCCTTCGTAGATGATGGTGCTGCGATTGGGATAGCGGCGTCGATGACAGTTCGTCAGGAAATTCTCCAGATCCTTGATGTGTGGCGTAATGGCCATGAGAGCCATGCTGTGAATCTCCTCGACGGGCAACTCGGTCCCGCAAGCGCTTGGCTGCCGGGGGTGGTGAGAGTGGCAGATGTATACCACAGTCTTGGTATTGTGTGAATGATTGCACAGTTCGTCCCGGCCTGTGCGCTGTGGTACTCTGGCCGCCTTTCGCGACACGGCTCGCCGTGCTTGCGCGAACCATTCTGAATCAATTGAGAGACGACGATGAAAGCAACAGTGCGCTGGGTGGATGATGTGATGTTTCTGGGCGAATCAG
>CAYQBR010000168.1:0-3602 GCA_964415735.1 uncultured Klebsiella sp.
GCACAAAAGCGCCCTGGCAAACTTCGCGATCCAGGCTAACTTCGGAGTGAGGCGTGCAATCTGTGACGCAACTCCTGGACCGTCTGTAATGAGCTCTTGTCTTGGCTGAAGTTATCGTCAGTCAGTTCAGGCTCTGTTCTATTTAAACCAAAACTCAACCGTGTGATTGGCAATGCTCCAATCAAGGGTTACTCTCGCCATGGAAGGCAAGAAATGAACGCTAAACAACGAGATTCGAATTGGATGTTTGAAAATCTGTCCGATGTATTTGCCGCTGCAGCTACCAAGTATCTCACCGCCGTTGACGCAGAACCTTCAAAGTCAAACCAGCATGAAATTGGCGGTTTGCCTCGCTCCGGTATTGGCGAAGTCATGGGATACCCGATCAACGGGAACAAAGAGTACATCCCCGCCACAATGGTATTCATCAAGGAAACCGAAGAGTACCCGATTCTTTGTGAGGACATAGTGACGTGGTACGACTCGCGCTACCACGACCCTAAGCGAGGTCCTGAGTACAGGTTGTATTACAAGAGCAATGAAGTTACCGAGACTTTCCGTGAGGGAGATTTCTTTCTGCTTGCTTTGACCAGGGAGCGGACCTTGCTCATGATTTTCTGCAGGCCCGGAACACAGACCGAACTTCAGTTGAAGTCTGTGTTTGGTGCAATCGATACCAGCACCGTCGACGAGCTGCGTTCTATTCCTATTGAAGAATCTCGAGTTCAGTCACCCATTCGACTGATGCTTGCACGCTATGGAATCGAGCTTGAGATTCGAGGTGAAGATGACGACGAGATTCTTGAGAAAATTCGTCGAAAGTTTGGCAATGCATTTCCCACTACCAGGAAATTTTCCGAGTTCGCCAGAAAGTTCTGTGATGACGTCTCTCCCGTAGAAGACCCGGATCACACGTTGATTGCATGGATGAATGAAGAAGAGCATTTATTCCGGCTCCTTGAGCGCAGCATTGTGCGGGAAAAACTGAGTGAGGGGTTCGGAGAAAACGGTGACGATGTCGATGATTTTGTCCGCTTCTCGCTGAGTGTTCAGAACCGGAGAAAATCACGTGTTGGTCACGCCTTTGAGAATCATATTGAAGAAGTCCTGAAGCAGAATCAGGTTCAGTTCAGTCGGGGACAAACGACCGAAGGAAAACAGAAGCCTGACTTTCTGTTTCCTGGACAGATCGCCTATATGGACCCGGATTTCCCTGCCACTAAGCTTCGAATTCTGGCCGCGAAAACAACATGCAAGGACCGCTGGCGACAAGTGCTCCCGGAAGCCGACCGAATCAAGCACAAACACCTGATTACGCTTGAACCGACCATTTCGAATGATCAGTTGGAACAGATCCGGGATAGAGATATTCAGCTGGTAGTTCCACTGCCGATTCAGGATACCTACAGCAAGGAGCAGGCTCAGCTGTTGTGGAGTTTCAAGCAGTTTATCGATGAGTTGCGCAGCATCAGTTGACCGCGGGCTTTCCAGCTCCCGATTGAAGTGCTGCTGTAAGTCTTTGAACGACTTGCGGCAGCGCCTCAGATATTTCACATTCCCACACCGTTAATACTCGCCAGCCAAGTTCTTCCAGTTGAAAGGCCTTCCTTTCGTCGCGAAGCACAGTCGCTGCAAACTTATTGATCCAGAAGCTCTGATTGGACTTTGGCATATAGGCGTAGCGGCATTCTGCGTGCCTGTGCCAATAACAGCCATGCACAAAGATCACTGTTTTTCTGGAGCTGAAGACAATGTCTGGTTTTCCGGGAAGTGAGTCACTGTGCAGCCTGTAGCGGAAACCCGCTTTGTGCAGTGCCGACCGCAGCTCTATTTCAGGTTTTGTATTCTTGCCCTTGATGCGCGACATGTTCCAGCTGCGCTTTTCCGGCGTCAAAGTGTCGATGTGACAGGCTCCTTGGGGGTTGACAGCCTATACTGTATAAAAAGACATACAGGGGTTGCAACTGGGAAATTTATCGGGCACGATGTCCGCAAAAGTTCCCAGCGTCAGGAGTGAGCCAGAATGAACCACGTAGAGTCAATTGAGTTGCTCAGGAAAGCTCGAGTCGCCTATAACCAGGCGGAGCTGGCCTCCATACTTGGAGTTGATGTTCGTACTATTCGGCGCTGGGAAACGCGCGAGACTGATCCTCCCCTGTACTTGTCCGACGCCATTCATCAGCGCGTGCTGCCTTTTCAATTAAAGCGGCCTGCTCGAGATTACTCTTTTACATTCATAGACTTATTCGCCGGTATCGGGGGTATTCGCACGGGCTTCGAGCAGAATGGAGGCAGATGTGTTTTCACCAGCGAGTGGAACGCATTCGCCCAGAAGACGTACCTGGCCAACTTCCCCTCTGAGAGCGACCATACCCTGGCGGGTGACATCACAGCCGTGCATGCAGACGATATTCCCGATCACGATGTTCTTCTCGCCGGCTTTCCCTGCCAGCCTTTCAGCATTGCGGGGGTATCGAAGAAGAATGCTCTTGGCAGGCCTCACGGATTTGCAGATGCCACGCAGGGCACACTGTTTTTTGATGTGGCTCGAATCATCGCAGCAAGAAGGCCGAAAGCCTTCATGCTGGAGAACGTGAAGAACCTCGTGTCCCACGATAAGGGCAACACTTTCAAAGTGGTGCTTGAAACTCTGCGAGACGAACTCGGTTACGACGTTCACTACAAAGTCATTGATGGCAGTCACTTTGTGCCGCAGCACCGTGAGCGCATCATCATTGTGGGGTTCAAGGAGCAAACAGGATTTTCATGGGAGGATCTGCGCTTGCCCGAGTTCGGGCCGCGCCTGTCGAGTATTCTTCATCCTCAGGATGGGAGTGAGGCCCCGGAGTCGCATTACACTGAGGGTAAGAAGGCCACAGTTGCCGACAAGTACACGTTGACTCCAGCCCTTTGGGAGTACCTGCAGGCCTATGCAGCCAAGCATAAGGCGGCCGGAAACGGCTTTGGCTTTGGCCTTGTGGATGGCAACAGCGTGACCCGTACGCTTTCGGCCAGATATTACAAAGACGGCTCCGAAATTCTTGTTTCACAAGGGGCTCGAAAGCGTCCTCGTCGTCTCACGCCGCGCGAATGTGCGCGCCTCATGGGATACCCGGATACCTTCCATATTCCTGTCAGTGATACACAGGCTTACAAGCAGTTTGGAAACAGCGTTGTCGTGCCAGTGATGGCCGAAGTTGCGCGCGTGATGGTGCCGAGAGTGCAGGAGTTAATTCAGCAGGAAGTGAATGGGGTTTATCAGAGGGAGTTGTTGAGGGCGTAACAAGCCGTTGAAATTATTGGAAGTCGAAGAGGCGCAATTAGCTCAGAATTTCCTACATTGAGTTAGGAAAAATCTATGCAATGTTCGAGCATGTCAATCTGAGAATCTGCATATGAGGTACCGAAGTCTGTTTGTTGTTTAGTGATTAGGGACCTTTCGACGCGGTCATGCAGTTGACTAGCTGCAAAGGACAATTCTTTACACACCCGAGCTGTTGTTTGGCAGGTAGCTGCCACCGCACGCTCTCTTGTCAGCGCCCCCCGACTTGAGTGAAACATCAGAGCCCCATTGCCAAGCGCAAACCGTCGTTGACTCTCTG
>CAYQBR010000169.1:0-1495 GCA_964415735.1 uncultured Klebsiella sp.
CGGAGCGGTAATAGCTGTCCAGCGCCACGAACACTTCGCCATTGCGTCCGAACAGGGTCGATGGGCGCACGTACTCACCGCCCAGCGACACGGCATTGTGGGAAATGCCGGGCAGTCGGCCGCCGGACACGTCCTTGAAGGCCACGGCCGAGCCGACTTCTTCCAGCGGCAGAGGCGCATTGGTGAACGAGACATACTCGCCATCGGTGTAGGCATAGGAGGCCTGCAGGGTGAAGTTGCCCAGCAGCAGGCGGCCGTCCACTTCGAACCCGCGCACCTGCACTTCCTCGGCGTTCGCCAGGTAGCCGCGGTTCACGGCGATGTCGGCCGTCTGCACCTGGGCCTGATAGTCCTCGATGTCGGTCTGATACACGACGAAGTTCAGGCTGGCCCCGGGCAGCGGCGAGGTCTTCACCCCGAGTTCATAGTGCTGCACGTATTCCGGCTTGATGATCGACAGTTCGGTCATGATGCGTCCGGCATCCGTGGGCAGGCCTCCCAGGTTGAGACCGACCGGCTTGAAGCCGGTGCTGTAGGTGCCGTACAGGTTCACGTTGTCCTGCAGCGCATAGTTCAGGGTCAGCGTGCCGGTCACGTTGTCGTCGGTGATGTCGGCCTTGAAGGCCTGATTGCTGTACTGCGCATTGCGCAGGGCCAGCAGCGCCGGGTTGCTCAACGGGATGCCGCCGCTGCGGGTGCGCTGGAAGTCCACTTGCTTCTCGTCATAGTTCACACGCAGACCGGTCAGCAGGCTCAGGCGATCGCTCAAGGCCCAGTCCAGCTGACCGAACAGGGCGGCGCTGAAGGTGTCCAGGCCAGGGCTGCTGTCTGTGCCGAAACCTTCCAGCAGGCCCGGTGTGCGCCACTGCGCTTCACTGGCCGCATTCGGGGAGACGAAGCGCCACTGATCCGGGCCCAGCTCCTCGCGGTGCACCGGGTCCGACTCCAGGCTCTGCTGCACGGCGAACACGCCCACCACGCCGCTCACGCGCTCCGTGATGTCGCCGGCCCAGCGGAATTCCTGGGTCACCTGCTCGTGATCGGAGGGGGCCTCGGACAGCTGCAGGGCATTCAGGCCCAGGAAGTCGCGGTCGTTGGACGGACGCCAGTCCCAGAAATACCAGGCGGTGGTGGAGGTCAGTGTGCCGCCTAAGAGCTCGGTGTCGATGTTCAGTGACGCACCACCGATGTCATTTCCAGACCGCCATTTCGTGTTGTGATCGATCTCCCTGTCGAAGGGGTCGCGTGGCGGGTTGTAACCCAGCGCGGCGATGATGCTCTCGAACTGGCGGTACTCCGAGCGCTTGTTCCTGACCGAGCCGGCAAAAACCTGTGCGTAGCCGTTGGGCGCCTGGCGGGAGAGTTCCGTCACCAGACGAGCTTCAGTGGTGTCATTGATGTTCCACAGCAGCTGGCCGCGGGCGGACCAGTTTTCCAGATTGTTGACGTCCTCGCCGGTGCGAATGTTCTTCAGGGTGCCGTCACGCTCGGACGA
>CAYQBR010000169.1:1595-3566 GCA_964415735.1 uncultured Klebsiella sp.
GCGTTCGATGTCGAGAAAATCCAGCGTGGTGATGGCCGGACGCGCGAAGAACACGCCGTCGATGTAATAGCCCACGCCCGGGTCGATGCCGTCATTGGTCAGGCCGAAGGTGGTGCCCTGGCCGCGAATGCTCAGGGCCGTGTTGCGCGGATTGGACGAGTACAGCTGCACCGAGGGAATCAGTTCCTTGATGCGATTCACGTTGAAGCCGCCGGAATCCGCCACGAGATCGCCACTGACGACGGTGACCGGAATCGGCACTTCCTGCGCGATCTCCTCGCGACGACGCGAGGTGACGACGATCTCGTCCACACGCTCGCTGGACTGATTGGCTTCGCGCGCCGGCACCGCTTGTGTCGACGGTGCTCCGCTCTGGGCGAAGGCCGAGAGAGCGACGCCCGAGGCGAGCGCGACAGCGGCGAATTGGTACAGATGTTTCATGGTGTTCTCCTGGAGGTGTCGAATGGGATTGCAACGATGGGCGGCACTCTAGCAATCGCCGTTTCGTCACCGAACCAAGAAAAAACACAATGCTTATGAAGATTTAATGCGATGTCCTGCGCTGCTGCTGACGAGCGTGGCGCTCATCTGCCCGGGGGCCGAATAGTGCATGTCGAACATGCGCACGGGGAAATGGGCGTCGCGCCGATCGGCGAAATACTGCTGCAGCGTGACCTTCACCACCGAGAACGCCAGGTCTTCCCAGGGAATGTCCTCTTCGCGGAACAGCGCGACCTCCAGGCTTTCGGGGCCAGGATCGAAATGCGTGCTGCGCAGCGTCGTGCGGAAAAAGAAATACACCTGGTTGATGTAGGGCAGGTTGAAGAGGGTGTAGAGCGTGCAGTCCTCGGCCAGCACTTCGGCCCCCGCTTCCTCGAGGGTTTCGCGAATGGCTCCGGCCAGGGTGGTTTCACCGTTCTCGAGAAAGCCGGCAGGCAGTGTCCACAGGCCGTGACGCGGCTCGATGGCGCGGCGGCACAGCAGCACCTTGTCCTCGAACACGGGCAGGGTGCCGACGATGTTGCGCGGGTTCTCGTAGAACACCACGTCACACACCAGACAGCAGTAACGCAGCTTGTCGTCGCCGGGCGGGACGTGGTGCGTGATCGGTCCGGCGCAGTGCTGGCAGTACTTCATGGTCGGTGCTTCTCGTGGCAGGCCGTGCGGGTGGCGCGAGTATAGCCCGCTCGCGTGTCACTGGCATTTCCAATCCGTGCATAAGCTTTGCTGCTTTTCTTGGTTCGAGCAGTGCACTCCCGCTGCTACCTTGGCGCCGTTTTTCATTCTGCATGCCCCCGGGAGCCCGTCATCATGCGTTTCAAGCGACTGTTCATCACCTCACTGCTGTCATTCGTCACCCTGCAGTCCAGCGCCGTGCTGGCGCAGGACAAGACCCTGCTCAACGTCTCCTATGATCCGACGCGCGAGCTCTATCAGGACTTCAATCCGGAGTTCGCGCGTTACTGGGAAGAGAAGACGGGCGAGCGTGTCACCATCAATCAGTCTCACGGTGGTTCGGGTTCGCAGGCCCGTGCCGTGATCGACGGGCTGGAAGCCGATGTGGTGACGCTCGGCCTGGCCTATGACATCGATGCCGTGGCGGAACTGACGGGGAAGGTTCCCGCCGACTGGCAGACCCGGCTTCCCGAGAACAGCTCGCCCTACACCTCGACCATCGTGTTCCTGGTGCGCAAGGGCAACCCCAAGGGCATCCAGGACTGGGATGATCTGGTGCAGCCGGGAGTCGGCGTGATCACCCCGAATCCCAAGACCTCCGGCGGCGCGCGCTGGAATTACCTGGCGGCCTGGGGCTATGCCTTGCGTCAGCCCGGTGGCACCGCCGAGTCGGCCGAGGCCTTCGTGGCCGCGCTCTACAAGAATGTCGTGGTGCTGGATTCCGGCGCCCGGGGCTCGACCACCACTTTCGTGCAGCGCGGCGTGGGGGATGTCTTCATCTCCTGGGAGAACGAG
>CAYQBR010000170.1:0-3518 GCA_964415735.1 uncultured Klebsiella sp.
CCGGCATCGTGGTGGGCATCAGCCCCGAGCAGGATTTCCCCGGCGGACCGCTGGCCGGGGTGGCCCTGCAGGAGCGTCTGGAAGAGAAGGCGTTCGCGCTGGGCGGCGGCGACTACTGCGCGCCCGGCCAGCTGGTGGGCGACTTCCTGCGCCGGACGCCCTCGACCAGCCTGGGCAAGGTGCAACCGTCGTACAAGCCGGGCGTGCGTCTGGGTGATCTGGCCGAGGCGCTGCCCGGCTATGCCATCGACGCCATCCGCGAGGCCCTGCCGGTGTTCGGCCGACAGATTCACGGCTTCGACCGTGACGACGCCGTGCTGACCGGCATCGAGACCCGCACCTCCTCACCCCTGCGCATCACCCGCGACCCGGTGAGCCTGCAGAGCCTGAATACCCGCGGCCTCTACCCGGCAGGCGAGGGCGCCGGCTATGCGGGGGGCATTCTCTCGGCCGGCGTCGACGGCATTCGCGTGGCCGAGGCACTGGCCCGCGCCATGCTGGCGGAGCAGGCCGGGGAGCGTGGCGCATGAAGCTGAGCGTGGACGAGCTGCGCAAGCTGCAGCAGAAGAAATACCGCGAGGAATTCGGCGCCTTCCTGGCCGAGGGCGAACATCTGGTGCTGGAGCTGCAGCGCGCCGCCGTGCAGCACGCGCCGCTGCGCGCGAGTCAGCTGTATGTGACGCCGGCCTATGCCGACTGGGACAGCGCGCTGCCGAAGGTGGTGCTGAGCGAGAAGCAGATGCGCACCATCTGCGACACCCACACGCCCCAGGGCATCGTTGCCCTGGTGCCCCGCGATGCCCTGCTGCAGGACTGGTCCAGGACACGCCCCGGCGAGCGTTGCGTCTACCTGCACGAGATCCAGGACCCCGGCAATCTGGGCAGCATCCTGCGCACCCTGGCCTGGTTCGGCGGCTTTCGCTGCCTGCTGGGTCCGAACAGCGTCGACCCGTTCAATCCCAAGACAGTGCGCGCCAGCATGGGCGCGCTGTTTCACGTGCCGCTGGAGCAGGATGTGCCGCTGGAAGCCCTGCCGCGCAATCACGCCGCGCTGGCCTGTCTGGACATGGCAGGCGAGCCCCTGACCAGCCCGGCCTTTGCGGCCAGTACCTGCCTGGTGTTCGGCAACGAGGCGCGCGGTCTGCCGCGAGAGCAGCTGCAGGCGCTGGGCGCGCGCGCCTTCCGCATCCCGGGCAGCGGGGCCATCGAATCGCTGAATCTCGCGGCGGCGGTGCAGATCTGCGCCTATGAACTGCAGCGTGGCGTCACGGGTGCGGGGTCGAGATCCGACTGAACAGGGCCTCGAACTCGGCCACTGGCAGCGGGCGGGCGAACAGATAGCCCTGGAAGCGTTCGCAGCCATGCTGCAGCAGGTACTTGCGCTGGGCCTGGGTCTCGACCCCTTCCGCCAGCACCTCCATGTCCAGCGTGTGCGCCATGTCGATGATGGTGCGGATGATGGCGGCGTCCTTGTCGCGGATGCCGATGTTGCGCACGAAGGACTGGTCGATCTTCAACTGGTCCATGGGCAGCTCGCTCAGATAGGCCAGCGAGGAATAGCCCGTGCCGAAATCGTCGATGGCGAAACGCAGGCCCTGCTCGTTCAAGTGGGCGATGGTGCTGCGCGCCTTCTGGAAGTTGTCCAGCAGCATGCCTTCCGTGAACTCCAGCATGATGCCGCGGACGTCCAGCCCGAGCGTGGCAATCTGGCGCTCCAGACGCTCGACGAAGCCCTCGGCGTAGAACTGGTCGGCGGTGATGTTGATGCTCAGCTGCAGGTGGCGCAGCGCCGGCGTCTGCTGCCAGCGCGCCAGTTGCTGCAGGCACAGCTGCAGGATTTCCTCACCGAGGCGGGTCATCAGGCCGGCATTCTGCGCCAGCGCAATGAAGTCATTCGGTGCCACCACGCCGCGCCGCGGGTGATTCCAGCGCACCAGCGCCTCGGCGGCGACGATGTTGCCCTGGCCGTCCACCTGGGGCTGGTAGTACATCTCGAACTCATGGGCCTTGAGGCCGTTGCGCAACTCTTCCAGCAGCTGCGCGCGCTCATTCACGGCCGTCTGCCAGGCCGGGTCGAAGAAGCTCAGATGATTCTGGCCGCTGCGCTTGGCATTGAACAGGGCTATGTCCAGCTGCTTCATCAGTTCCAGAGTCGACGCCATCGTTTCGCCGAACAGCGTGGCGCCGGCGCTGCAGCTGCTGTAGTGGCGTGTGTTGCCCAGGGCATAGGTGTCCTCCAGGCGGCCGAGCAGAGTCTGGGCGAGGCTCTGCAGCAGCAACGAGGCGTCGCGCACATTGGTGCCGAGATTGGGCAGCAGCAGGATGAACTCGTCGCCCCCATAGCGCGACACGGTGTCTCCCGGGCGCACGCCCTGCTGCAAACGCTGGCCGACCTCGATCAGCAGGGCATCGCCGGCATCGTGGCTCACGGTTTCGTTGATGGTCTTGAAGCTGTCGATGTCCACCATCAGCAGGCCGCCGATCTGCCCTTGCGCCAGATGGCTGGCGACGGCCGTGTCGAGCAGGGCGCGCAGGCGCTCGCGATTGGCGAGGCCCGTAAGTGAGTCGAAATAGGACAGCCGGCTGATGGCGGCCTCGGCCTGTCTGAGGCTGCTCAGATCGAGGAAGTCGCCGACGTAATTGGTGATCTCCCCCTGGGCATTGCGCACCGCCGAGATGGTGACCGACTGCGGGTAGATCTCGCCGCTCTTGCGGCGATTCCAGATCTCGCCATGCCACACGCCCGTGCGCTCGATAGACTCCCACAGTGCCTGGTAGAACGCCTTGTCGTGCATGCCGGAGCTGAACATCGAGGGCTTCTGGCCGCGCACTTCTTCCTGCGTATAGCCGGAGGTGTTTTCGAAAGCGGCATTGACGCGCAGGATGCGCCTGTCGGCATCGGTGATCATGATGCCTTCCTGGGACGAGAACGCGGTGGCGGCGATCCGCAGTTCCGATTCCAGGCGCAGGCTGTCCGTGACATCACGCACCAGCGACACCGACAGTCCCTCCTCCGGCACCGGCACGTTCTGCGCGCTGACAAAGCGTGTCTCCTGCCCTGTGCGAACCACCGGCACATTCTCCCAGAGCATCTGCGCCGGGTCCCCGCGCGCGAAGTCGGCCAGCACGCGCTGCTTGATGCGTTCGCGCTCCTGCGGGTCTTCGTACACCACGTTCCAGAAAGCGTTGGGGTCGGCGAGCGCTTCGCGGGTGGTGCGATAGAACAACGGGAAGTTGTCGTTCATGTATTCGAAGTGCACATCCTCGCCCACCGTGTTGATGGCGATGCCGACGGGCAGATGGTCCAGCGCGGCCTTGAGAATGCGCTCGCTGCGCTCCGAGGCGCGCTGGGCACGGCGGCGCTGGATGATCTGGAACAGCTCGTTGCCGAACAGCGTGACCGTCTTCACCGCGTCGTCGTCGTAGTCGTAGTCGGCATTGCCCACGCCCAGCACCATGCGCACCACGCCGTCTTCCAGGATCGGCACGCTGATCAGGCGCTGCAGGGGCGAGTGGCC
>CAYQBR010000171.1:0-3511 GCA_964415735.1 uncultured Klebsiella sp.
CGGTGGAGTAGTAGCGATCGCCATTGGCCAGCAGCACGCTGAACACCGGCGTGGCTTCCGGCGCCTGGAAGGCCAGCAGGCCAGGGTCCACGATGACGCCGTTGACAATGCCGTCCTCGTCGCCAGGGCCACCGTCTGTCAGGGTCACCACGATGCGGTCGATCAGGCCGTCGCCGTTGCGGTCGATCAGCGTGGCACCGTCATCGAAGGTGTCCAGCGACTTGTCATCCATGAAAGAGACCCAGGACCCCGTCTTTGAGTTGAACTTCTGGTAGACGTTTGCCTGCACGCCTTGCGGCAACTCGATCACAACCCGCGTCTGCAGTCCTGGGACATCGGGCGCGGCATCATTCAGAGCCTTGCCCTGCTCCGAGGTCACGGAGAACTCGAAGGTCGGCGTGGCGGCGCTGAGCCCGTCGGGCAGAGGCGCAGGTTCCCGTATCAGGGCGAGATCCAGCAGCTGAGCCCCACTGTTGAGCTGCACCGGCGCATTGGTATCGCTGGAAGGCACATCGCCCACCATGATGGCGCCGAAGCTGCTGGCAGGGGCATTGCGCCCGGCCTGGAAGTCTGCGAGCGAGGCCACCGGCAGCTGGGCGACGTTGTTCTGCTCCCAGTCCGGCTTGCCGTCCTGGTTGTAGTCGCCGCCATTGGCCGCCAGTTCGGTGGAGGGCGCAATGCCGTCGCGGTCAGTGATGATGGTCACCACCACCGGCGCCTCGCCCTTCACATTGCCGTCCTCGTCGCGGATCTGGGCGATGAAGGTGTAAACACCATCATCCAGCGGAATCGTGGGCACGTTGACGGTGCCTTTGCTGACGTCGTCGGGTGTCACCACCGCCGACCCGATGGGCGCGCCCTGCGGGTCGAGCAGGATCGCCGTGTCGCCAGAGGCCATGCGACCGGCGGCATTGATGGTGAACTCCGGCTCGATGATCCGCGTGACGCGCTCGCCGCCGCTGGTGTCGGTCTTGGGGTCCAGATCGGCACCAAAGGGCAGCTCCGGCGTCGGGGTCGGCGTGGGCGTCGGTCTCGGCGCTGGGGCAGGCGCAGGCGGCAGCTCGTCGTTGTCAGTGATGGTGCCCGTGGCGGACACGCCACCCACCTCGAGGATCAGCGTCTCGGCATTCTCGATGACGGCGTCGTCCACCGTGGCCACCGTGACCGTGAAGCTGGTCACTCCCGCGGGCACCGTGATCCTGCCGGTCTCGCTGTTGTAGGTCACCCCATTGCTGAACTGCAGGTCGCCGTAGTCGCTATCCAGCGCGGTTCCGCCAACATCCAGCGCGAACTGCGTGGCGCTCAGGCTGGCGTTGGACAAGGTGACGGTGAATTCCAGCGTGCCACCTTCCACCACACTGGTGTCGGCAGGCGAGGCACTGCGGTTGTCCGCATCCACGACGCTGACACTGGCAATGCTCGGCCTGTCGTCGTCCTTGCTGGCGTCCGCATCCACGGTGCCGTCGTTCTTGTACACCGAGCCCGAACCGTCATCGCTGATCGTGACCGAGCGTGTGTCGCTGGCCCCCGTGATGGCGGCCTTGAAGGTGAACACTTCGTCGCCCTCGAGCACGCGGGGCGAGTCGGCCGAGGTGCTGGCCAGCACCTTGAAGCTGGTCTCGCCCGCTGCCAGGGAGACCGTGGCGCCACTCGCGATGGTCTCGGTCACCACCGCGTTGTCGCTGCTGCGCTTGTAGTTCACCAGCAGGTTCGTGCTGTAGTCGGTGCCACTGGTGGCATTGACCGTGGCGTTGTCGCTGTCGCTGCCCAGGGTGAGCGTGACCACGGTGGCCGTGGTGGCCACCTTGCCAAGCGTCACGGTGAACGGCGCCACACTGCCCTCGGAGACCTTGTTGGCGGGAGCCGTCACGGTGATGGACTGCACATCGTTGTCCGTGTTGGTGATGTCGGCAGCGCCCGCGCGCTTGTCGTAGTTGCTGTCGCTGGAACTGGTGGACAGCAGCGCCTGGTAAGCCACATTGCCGTCGACCAGCAGGTCGTCTGCGCCGGTCACGGTCACCGTCTGCGTGGTGTTCCAGTTGGCCGCCGTGAAGGTCAGGGTCTGGGTGACGGTGCCTTCGGTGGTGTCGCTGCTGCTGACTGACATGGTCACGTCACTCGCCGGCTGGCTGGCGAGTTTTACCGTGAACGTGGCAGTGGCGCCCGCTTCCGTGGTGTTGCCGGAGACCGTGCTGAGCACCAGACCTGCCGTGTCGTTGTCGGTGATGGTGCCGGTGGCGGACTTGCTGCCCACGGTCAGCTGCAGTGTCTCGCTGGCCTCGACCATGCTGTCGTCCACGGTATCGATGAGCACCGTGAAGCTGGTGACGCCAGCGGGCACGGTGATCTTGCCCGTGGTGCTGTTGTAGGTCACGCCATTGCTGAACGAGAAGTTCGCAATGCCCTCGTAGTCACTGCCGCCCGCGGTGCCTCCCAGTGTGAAGCTGTGTTCCTCGTTGCGCGGACTCGCGGCGTTCAGGCTCACCGTGTATTTCAGCGTGCCGCCTTCCTCGACAGTGCTGTCACTGTTGCCCGTATTGGCATTGTCCTCGGCCACGACACTGCTGACGCTCTGCGCGTCGTTGTCAGTGATGTTGCCGGTGCCGGCCACCCCACCGATGGTCACGATCAGCGTCTCGGCGTTCTCGATGGTGCTGTCGTCGGTGGTATCCACCAGCACACTGAAGCTGGTGACACCTGCCGGCACAGTGATGTTGCCGGATTTGCTGTCGTAGGTGACACCGTCGCTGAAGGTGAAGTTGGCAATGCCTTCGTAGTCGGTCGATGCCGCACTGCCACTCAAGGCGAAGCTGTACGTCTCTGCACGCGGACTCGCGCCATTGAGCGCCACGCTGTACTTGAGCGTGCCGCCTTCCTCGACGGTGCTGTCAGAGTTGCCCAGGTTGCCGTTGTCTTCCGGTGTGACACTGCTGATGCTCTGCGCGTCGTTGTCGGTGATGCTGCCCGTGCCGGTCACGCCACCGATGCTCATGATCAGCGTCTCGGAGCTCTCGATGGTGCTGTCATCGGTGGTGTCCACCAGCACGCTGAAGCTGGTCACGCCAGCAGGCACGGTGATGTTGCCAGTTTTGCTGTCGTAGGTGACGCCATCGCTGAAGGTGAATCCGCCGATGCTCTCGTAGTCCGAAGAAGACGCGGTGCCGCCGGTCAGAGCGAACGCGTACTGCTCCGGGCGCGGGCTGGCGCCGTTGACCGTCACGCTGTACTTCAGCGTGCCACCCTCTTCGACCGTGCTGTCGCCCTTGCCCAGGTTGCCGTTGTCCTCGGCCGTGACCGAGGAGATCGACTGACTGTCGTTGTCGGTGATGTTGCCCGTGCCGGCCACCCCACCGATGGTCATGATCAGCGTCTCGGCGTTCTCGATGGTGCTGTCGTCGGTGGTATCCACTAGCACGCTGAAGCTGGTCACCCCGGCCGGAACGCTGATGTTGCCGCTCTTGCTGTCATAGGTGACGCCATCGCTGAACGTGAAGTTGGCGATGGACTCATA
>CAYQBR010000172.1:0-3480 GCA_964415735.1 uncultured Klebsiella sp.
ACGGCCAGACTGGTGGAGACCCAGTCCAGTGGATGATTGCGCCGCGCCTCGCCCAAGGTGACGCCCCGGCCGATGCTGCTGTAGCGGCCCACTTCCGCCAGCCAGCGCACCGTGCTGTCCGAGCGGATGTAGCTGCAGGCGCCGATGCGCAGCGGCACCGCCGGGTCCGGCAGTTCGATGTGCACATGACGCAGCATCACCCGCTCTTCCAGAAGCAGCTGCGAACGCGGGGAGATCTTCTCCAGACCACGCAGATAGACGCCGCCCTGAGCGGCCTTGCGGTATTGCAGGTAGTAACGAAGCTTGTCGAACATCTCGGACTCTCGAAAACTGCGGCGAACGGCAGTATAGAGCAGGCGAAGCGAAAAGCCTGCCCGCATTTTGCACAGCGTCGACTTGGCGGCATATGATGCCGCCACCATGCTCAATACCCTCTGGCTCAGCTTTTTCTTCCTCGCCTTCATTGCCGCGCTGTGGCAATGGCTGTCGGGCAGCAATCCCGAGGTGTTCGCCGACCTGATCGGCAGCAGTTTCGAGATGGCCTCGCTGGCGGTGGAGATCGCTCTCGGGCTGATCGGCGTGATGGCCCTCTGGCTGGGCCTGTTCCGGATTGCCGAGCACGGCGGCCTGATCGCCGTCGTCTCCCGGGTCATGGCCCCGCTGTTCCATCGCCTCATGCCCGAGGTGCCTGCGGGCCACCCGGCACTGGGCTCGGTGACCATGAATCTGGCCGCCAATTTCCTTGGCCTCGACAATGCCGCCACGCCCATGGGCCTGAAGGCGATGCAGGATCTGCAGAGCCTCAACCCCGACAAGGACACGGCGACCAATGCCCAGATCCTGTTCCTCGTGATCAACACCTCCTCCGTGACCCTGCTGCCGGTGACCATCTTCCTCTACCGCGCCCAGCAGGGCTCGACGGAGCCCGCCGCCGTGTTCCTGCCGATCCTGATGGCCACCTCCGCCTCGACCCTGGTCGGTCTGCTGAGCGTGGCCTGGGTGCAGCGGCTGCGGCTGTGGGACCCGGTGGTGCTGGCCTGGTTCGGCGGCTTCGCCGTGTTCCTGGCGGCGCTGCTGAGCTGGATCGTGGGCCTGCCGTCCGACCTGCTGACGGCACGCTCGGCTTTCGTCGGCAATCTGCTGCTGTTCAGTCTGATCGTGCTGTTCCTGCTCTCGGGCGTGCAGCGGCGACTGGACTGCTACGCGCTGTTCGTGGAAGGGGCGAAGGAGGGCTTCAACGTGGCCGTCACCATCATTCCCTTCCTGCTGGCGATGCTGGTGGGCATCGGCGTGTTCCGTGCCAGCGGCTGTCTGGACCTGCTGCTGGCGGGCATCCGCAGCCTGGTGCTGTGGCTGGACATCAACGCCGATTTCGTCGAGGCGCTGCCCACCGCCTTCATGAAACCGCTCTCGGGCAGCGGCGCGCGGGCCATGATGCTGGAGACCATGGCCACTTACGGCGTGGACTCCTTTCCCGCCCGCGTGGCCGCGTCCATTCAGGGCAGCACCGAGACCACGTTCTATGTGCTGGCGGTCTACTTCGGCAGTGTCGGCATCCGCAAGACCCGCCACGCCATCGCCTGTGGTCTGGCGGCCGACGTGGCCGGCATCAGCACGGCGATCATCGCCTGCTACTGGTTCTTCGCCTGACTCTGTGCTTACATCGGCCTGCCTCCGAGGCGCCGCCGCCACCGCCGCCGTAGCGGCAGACACGCGTGCAGGCAGCAAGACGCATCGACACACTCCCGGGAGCCCGAGGGCATGTTTTCCGCCAAGGAATTGAATCTGGAAGAAACCGAACTGCGCGAGCAAGTGGCCCTGCTCGACGACGCCGCACGCGCCGAGTGCGCCCGGCGGGAGCAGCTCGAGCGACGCAGGCCGAGGGTCTACCTCGCCCTGAACCTGCTGTTCTTCGTCGGTGCCCAGCATTTCTACCTGCGCCGCTGGGGCCGCGGCGCCCTCACCCTGCTGGTGGGGCTGGGGGCCCTGGCCCTGTTGCAGTGGGGTGATCCCTGGTATGGCGCAGGCCTGCTCCTGGCCATGGGCATCATCGAGATTCCGCAACTGCTCAATTACGAGCTGATCGTGCACGCCTTCAACAATCGCCGCCTGCGGCGGACACTGCAGCAGGTGCGCAACGGATGTCGGTGATCCCGGAACGCTCATGCCAGGATTCGGGCCGTTGCGGCCCGGAGATGGACTGACACATGCCTGTCTCACGCGCTACTGACGCCCCTGCTGCTCCACTGCGCGCCCTGCGCCGCGTGGCCACCGTGCTGCGCGAGCGCTTCCCGCTGACGGCCCAGGGGCTGGCGACACTGGGCATCGCCCTGCTGGCCCTGCGCGTGTTCGGCTACGGCCGCATGGATCTGGTGGTCTTCGCCCTCGCCATCTGTGCGCTGGCCATCGTCTGCTTTTCCACCGTGATCGTGCTGCTGGGCGGCCTGATCCTGCGTCATCAGATCCGCGAGGACATGGAGATGCAGGTGCTGCTGCGCCGCCATGTCGCCCGCATCAAGGTCGAGGCCGGCTACCCCAACGAATCCGGCTTCAGTCTTTCCACCATGCCCTGGCTGCCCTTGATCGGCGTGCGCTGGGAGATCGTGTTTCCCGACGCCATCGACACCCGCAACCGGCTTTCCGAGGACGAACAGCGCTGGGCAGAGGAGATCGTGCCGCAGCGCCGCTGCCGCAGCCGGCACATCACCCGCCGTTTCACCGTCAGCGATGTGCTGGGCTTCAGCCGCTTCACCTGGCGCGTGACCCAGGAGAGCGAACTGCTGGCCCTGCCCCGTGCCGGCAACATCAAGTCGCTGCCGCTGCTGCGCTCGCTCACGGCCGAGGATGGCATTCCCGACCCCGGCGGCAATCCCGAAGGCGACCGGATGGAGATCCGGCCCTATGTGCCGGGCGATTCGGTGCGCAACATCCTGTGGAAGGTCTACGCCCGCACGCGGCATCTGAACGTGCGCCTGGCCGAGCGCAGCGTCTATCACAGCAGCCGCACGCTGGCCTGGCTGCTGTCCGGCCCGAGCGACGAGGCGGCTGCCGCCGTGGCGCGGGTGGCCGTGGAGAGCGGTGCCCTGGGCGAGGACTGGCTGTTCGGCGCCGATGGCAGTCCCACGCCGACCAGCCAGGTGACCGAAGCGCTGGAGCAGATTGCCGGCTCGCGTGCGCTGGAGGGCGAACTGCCCTGGGGGCTGGATCATTTCCTGCAGACCTGGGGCAACCAGGGCCCGCTGCACTGCATCGTGTTCGCCGGCGCCGAGGCCGGTCCCTGGCTGGAGCGACTGCGGCAGACCACGGCCCGCTTTCGCGTGCGCTTCTCGGTGGTGCTGGCCACCGACGGCCTGCGCCAGAGTGAACCGCCACCGCGTTGGCAGCGTCTTCTGTTCAGACAGGCGAGCGAGTCCGGGCAGAGCGACGGCACGGCGCTGGCCGAACTGAGTGCTTTGTTGACGCAAGTCGGTCAGCTTGTAG
>CAYQBR010000173.1:0-3478 GCA_964415735.1 uncultured Klebsiella sp.
ATGTGGGACACGGTGCCGGGGAAGCTCGCCATGGCCTTCATCAGCTCGCGCAGGCCTTCCTCGATGCGCTTGGCGATCACGATCTCGCCTTCGCGGGTCAGCAGTTCCACGGTGCCCATCTCGCGCATGTACATGCGCACCGGGTCGGTGGTGCGACCGGCTTCGTTCTCCACGGCAGCCAGGGCTGCAGCGGCTTCGGCGGCGGCCACTTCGTCGGTGTTGCCATCGCCTTCATTCATCAGCAGGGTGTCGGCATCGGGCGCGGTCTCGTAGACCTTCATGCCCATGTCGTTGATCATCTGGATGATGTCTTCCACCTGATCCGGATCGGAGATGGACTCGGGGAGGTGGTCGTTGACTTCCGTGTAGGTCAGATAGCCCTGCTCTTTTCCTTTGGCGATCAGAGCCTTGAGGCCTGTTTGTGGCAGCTGGTTGACGCGAGATTCAGACATGGCTTCCCGTGGGTGGTCGCAGGCGACCAGATGAGCGTGGACTGTAAAAAGGCCGGGCATTATGCCTCATCGAGGCTTTCGTGCCAACGACCGGTTCATGGCGATTCCGCGGCGCCTGTCGTGCGCACACGCGGTTTCAACTGTTCCAGCAACTGCTTCTTGAACTGTTTCTTGCGGGCTTCGCCCAGCAGGGTGTCGAGCAGATACGTGAACTCGCTGGCCACGCCTTCCAGCGGCGTGATCTTCTCGTTCTTGAGCAGCTGCGTGAGCTGATTGCCCTGCGGCGTACCGTAGCAGTGCCCCAGCATCGTGTAGGTGTTGATGGTGGGGTTCTGAGCCACCAATTCAAGCAGCTCGAGCAAAAGGTCTGTGTATTCGTCCCCGTTTTCGCGCAATGGTTCCAGATCTCGCTGCAGGCCGACGGCGACGGCGGGCTGGTAGAGCAGCAGCTCGATGGCCTTGAGACCGGGGCTGCGCGGCAACGGGGTCTCTTTCGGCTTCGCCGGGGCTGCCGTGAATTGTGCGGGTCTGGCCGGGCCGCTCGGGGTACGACGGGGGCCATCGTCGTAGTCGGGCGGCACCGGATAATCCTCGGGCGGCGCGTCGGCGACCGGGGCCGGCGCAGGCGGCGTGGACTTGAGCACCAGCGCCTCGATGGCGCGACTCTCCACGCCCGCGATGCCGGCCAGGCGCTCGATCATCAACTGCCGATACAGGCCCGTCGGCATCTGTCGCAGCAGCGGTGCCGCCAGGGAACTCAGCCGTGCGCGGCCCTCGATGCTGGCGAGATCGAGCCCCTCGGCCAGATGGTCGAAGAAGAAATCCGCCAGCGGTGTGGCGCCGTCGATCAGGGAGCTGAAACGCTCCTTGCCGATCTTGCGCACCAGGGTGTCCGGGTCCTCGCCTTCGGGCAGGAACAGGAAGCGCACCTGGCGGCCGTCTTCCAGCACCGGCAGCGTGGCCTGCATGCCGCGCCAGGCGGCGGTGCGGCCGGCGGCGTCGCCATCGAAGCAGTAGATCACTTCCGACACCAGACGGAACAAGCGGTTCAGATGCGTGACATTGGTGGCTGTGCCGAGCGTCGCCACGGCGTAGTCGATGCCATGCTGCGCCAGGGCCACCACGTCCATGTAGCCTTCCACGATGACAAAACGCGTGAGCCGCGGATTGGTTCGGCGCGCTTCGTACAGGCCGTAGAGTTCATTGGCCTTGTGGTAGACCGGGGTTTCCGGCGAGTTCAGGTACTTGGGCTTCTCGTCGGTGAGCACGCGCCCGCCGAAGCCGATGACGCGGCCGCGCGTGTCGCGGATGGGGAACATGATGCGGTCGCGGAAGCGGTCGTACTGACCCTGCTTCTCGGCGTCGGCCTCGCGCTTGATCAGCAGGCCGGCGCTCAGCATGTGCTCGATGGCGGCCGGCGAACTGCCCAGGGCGCGCAGCAGATTGTCCCAGCCGGGCGGGGCGAAGCCGATGCCGAAGGTCTTGGCGATGGCGCCGCTCAGGCCGCGCCCTTTCAGATAGGCCACGGCGCGTTCGCGCTGCGCGTGCGTGCGCAGCTGCTGCTGGTACCAGGCATTGGCCTCGTGGAGTACGTCGTAGAGCGGTTTGTTCTCGCTCTGCGTGCTTTGCTTGCTGCGGCCTTCCTCGCGCGGCACTTCCAGGCCGTAGTCCGAGGCCAGGGATTCCACCGCCTGGGGGAAGTCCATGCGCTCGTATTCCATGACGAAGCCCAGGGCATTGCCGCCGGCGCCGCAGCCGAAACAGTAGTAGAACTGCTTGTCGGGCTCGACGCTGAACGAAGGGGACTTCTCGGTGTGGAAGGGGCAGAGCGCGGAGTAGTTCTTGCCGGTCTTGCGCAGCTTGATGCGCTTGTCGATCACATCGACGATGTCGACGCGGGCGAGCAGATCATCAATGAATGCTTGCGGAATCAGACCGGCCATCGTCAGGCGTCCAGAGGGGCAACAGGCTTGGGGATGGGGCAGTGTGCCAGCAGTTTCAGCGTTCGGAAAGCTGCTGCTTGATCATCTGGCTGACGGCGGCCATGTCGGCGCGGCCGACGACGAGCGGGCGCACCAGCGCCATGACCTTGCCCATGTCCTGCACACTGGCGGCAGCGCTGTCGCGCATGGCCTGGCCAATGATGGCGGCGACTTCCTCGGGGGCGAGGGCCTGGGGCATGAATTCCTGCAGGACGGCGATTTCCGCGGTCTCGACATCGGCCAGGTCCTGGCGGGCCCCGGCTTCGTACTGCTTCACGGATTCGCGACGCTGCTTGATCATCTTGTCGAGCACGGCAGTGACCCGCACGTCATCGGGCTCGATGCGTTCGTCGACTTCGATCTTCTTGATTTCGGCCAGCGCAAGACGAATGGTGCCGAGGCGGGCCTTGTCTTTGGCCCGCATGGCATCTTTCATTGCCTCGGTGATTTTCTGCTTGAGCGCGCTGTCGGCCATGGTGGCTGCTTGTCAGTAGAAGCGTTTGGTCTTCTTGTTTTCGCGCTGCAGTTTCTTGAGGTGACGCTTCACGGCAGCAGCGGCCTTGCGCTTGCGGGCTGCGGTGGGCTTCTCGTAGAACTCCTTGCGACGGACTTCCGCCAGCACGCCTGCCTTCTCGCAGGAGCGCTTGAATCTTCTCAGAGCGACGTCAAACGGCTCGTTTTCTTTCAGTTTTACCATCGGCATAAAATGCACACCTTCCAGATTTCGATGTAAGGTTGATTCAAAGGGGGCACATGGTAATGCGGCAAATTGCCAAATGCAAAGCCAAAAACAAAGAAAACATCGACAGCACGGCCACTTTCTGCTTGTCCGAGCGCGCGCTTCCCGGCGTGCGGCTGGTCAATCGGCGGCCGACTGGCTTATGATGGCCGCCCGCCGCGCCTGCAGTCCGCTGCCCGGGCACCGAGGCAGTTTCCCAAAGGTTTCAACACGATGCGTGTTCTGGGTATCGAGACATCCTGCGACGAGACGGGCATTGCCCTCTACGACAGCGAGCGCGGCCTGCTGGCCGACACCCTCTACAG
>CAYQBR010000174.1:0-3471 GCA_964415735.1 uncultured Klebsiella sp.
GCTGGCGCGGCACCTGCGTGGTTTATGCCGGCATCCTGGCGCTGTTCTGCCTGCCCATGCTGCGCCTGGCGCTGCCGGCCTGGGTGCGACGTTCGCGGCGCAGTCTGCAGCAGGCGACGGGCCTGCCCTTCGTGTTCACGCCGCTGGAGCAGCAGCAGAAGCGGCTCATGATGCTCTCGCTCATGCTGGCCGGCGCCATCGGTGCGCTGGTGTCGGTGCACCTGATCCTGCTGCTGTCCGGGCGCGGGCTCAGCATCGAAGAGGCGGTGTGGCTGGGGGCGCTGATCGGGCCTGCCCAGGTGGGCGGGCGCATCCTGGAGGCGGCCAATCGCGAGCGTCATCATCCGCTGTGGACGCTGACCATCGCCGTCGGTCTCATGGCGCTGGGCATGGGGCTGCTGGCGAGCGGCTTCGCGGTCACGGCCCTGGCCATCATTCTCTATGGCGCCGGCAACGGCATTCTCTCGATCGCCAAGGGCGCACTGCCCCTGGCCACCTTTGGCGTGGAGCGTTACGCCCGCGTCATGGGCCAGCTGGCGCGGCCGTCGCTGCTGGCGCAGGCCCTGGCGCCGGCGCTGATCGCCTGGCTGATCACCGATGGGGACCCGCACGTGCCCCTGCTGGTGCTGGCCGCGCTGGCGCTCGCCAACGTGCTGGTGGTGGCGCAGTTGTGGCGCTTGCGGCTGGCCAGTGGCAAGCTCGCGGTGCTCGCCCCCGACGCTCATCAACAGGAGTGAATCATGACCGTTGTCGACCACGCCTTTGCGGCAGGCCAATACACCTGCGAGCTGCACACGAGTGCCGCGCTGCTGATCTCCGTGTTCGGCCAGCCCGCCCATGCTGGCGCAGAAGTGACCAGCTACCGCTGGCAGTTGAATTTCGAGGAAGACGGGCAGGCACGCCTCTTCACCCAGAGTGGCGGCCACCCCACGGCGGCCACGCTGTTGACCTGGCGCGTGGAGGCGGATTGCGCCGCGGCACTGGCCCGCGTCGAGCAGGCCCTGCAGGCGGGCGAGAACTACTACGAAGGCCCCCTGCACCCGGAGCTGTTCATTCGCCGCGGCCGTTGAGCGCTGTTCAGTCCCCGCCTTCCTCCTGCAAGCCCCAGAGATTGTTGCGGCTCATGAAGCGGCCCTGCTGATAGTGTGCGTAGGCGGTGTCGCTGAGCGCGACGCCGGTGACCCGCTCCAGCACCATCACGCCTTCCATCAGCGTGCGTTGCCACGACACGCCCACATCCAGACCTTCCAGCACCGCGTGATAGTCCGGATCGTCGAGCACCTCGGGCGGGAAATTGCGCTCGGCCGTGTGCGTCATCAGCAGCAGCCAGCGCTTCTGCAAAGGGTGCATGGCGTTCCAGAACTGCGCACCCAAAGTCACGTCGCCGTGCAGGAAACTGAGCACGCCATTGGCATAGGCGGCCTCCTGGCCCTTCACCACCTCGGCGGCGAAGGCGTCGCTGTCGGGCGGCAGGCGTCCCTGCCAGGCCTCGATGAGGCCGCGCGTATAGTCGGCCGCCACGCCTGCGCTGTCGGCCTGACGCTGGCGTTCCAGAAAGGGCGCGGCCGCCGCTGCATCGCCGCTCGTCGTCAGGTCCCGTGCCAGGGCGCCCAGAAAGCCGACATGCTTGGGGCGAATCAGCAGTTCCTGCTTGCGTGCCTCGATGGCTTGCGCGGGCGGCAGCAGTGCGATGCGGTAGCTCCACAGCTCGTCGGGGGAAATCTCGAAGGGGCCCACCGCCGCGGCCTTGTCCAGGAACCGGGCCGCTTCGTCGTAGAGCCGGGCGCCGAGCAGCAGCTGGGCGTAGTGGGCCATGGCGAAGGCGGGCGGCTTGCCGGACAGGATCTGCTGCCGCAGCAGGGCTTCTTCCTGACGGTACTCGGTGCCGGCCATGCGCATCTCGATGGCGCGGATGGTCTCCAGCGCCTGGTGTTCGCGCGCCATGGCAGCGACGGCGCGATGCACGCCGGCCACCTTCTCGATCAGCGCCTGCTTCTGCGGCAGTCGGGCATACACCGACAGATTGTTGGCGGCGGCGGCAAGGCCCAGATGGGCATTGACGAAGCCCGGGTCCAGCGCGATGGCCTCTTCATACCAGGCGATGGCCAGCTCCCAGTCGGCCGGGTTGAACTGGGCGCTGTGGAATTCCCCCTTCAGGAAGCGGTCGTAGGCCATGGCGTCCTGGGTGCCCCAGTCCTGCATGCGCGCGCGCTCCTCGGCGTCCAGGTGAATCTCCAGCGCGCCGACGATGTTGTTGACGATGGTGTCCTGGATGGTGAACAGATCCCCTTGCGTCATGTCGAAGCGGCCCGAGTACTCGTGCACGCCGTCGCGCGTGCGCACCAGGTTCACCAGCACGCGCAGGCGATCCTCGGCCTGGATCAGCGTGCCCTGCAGCACATGGCTGACCTGGCGCGGGGCGTCGAGGCCGGTCTGGGCACTGGGAGGCAGGGCCACCACGCTGAGGGCGTGCAACATGGACAGATCGTTGATGAGGGTGCTGGTCAGGCCCTCCACCAGGTAGCGATTGGTCTCGCTGCCGTTGCTCTCGAAGCGCAGCGGCGGCACGCCAATGACGAGCGTGTCGCTGTCGCCTGCCAGACGCTGGTTGATGGCCAGCCAGAGCAGGGTCATCAGCACCAGGCTGGCGCAGGCCCCCACCGCCAGCGGGCGCACCTCCATGAGGGACCAGGTGTCCCTGACCCCCTTGATGAGGGACGGGGCAGGGACGGGCTCGGTGTCGCTCTGCAGGCTGATCTGCAGCTTGTAGCCGCGCTTGGGCACGGTGCGGATGTAGCGCTGGCGGCGCACGTTGTCGCCCATGGCAGCACGCAGTTCGGCAATGGCCTTGTGGATGGCGTGGTCCGAGGCCACCGAACTCCAGAAACGATCCAGCAGTTCCTCGGTGGTGACGATGCGCTCGGCATGCTCGGCCAGATAGAGCAGCACCTCCATGCTGCGCGGCGAGACCTTCTGCTCGCTGCCGCCCTGGTCGATGGTGCCCGCTCCGGGCGTGACGGTGAACGGCCCGATCCGGACTGTCGTGTTCCCGTGCTCCTGCATGCTGTCTCCGTGGGTGCGTATTGGTGCGCCTGTGCGGGCGCGGGCCCTGTTTTGGTTCGTGCCGCTGTCGTCAGGGCTGTGGCAGCGGGTGTTCTCGGTGTGGCAGGGAGGTATTTGCAAGATAAGTACCAGCGGGAAGGCCGGGGAGAACGCGCGGGAAGCTCCGGAATGCGCGGCGGGGAGCTTCGGGAGAATTCCGGAAGAAGATTGGGAGGCAGCAGGAAGGAAATTCAGCGCGGGCCTGGCCAACACTGCGTCCATGTTCCGCAGCAGCGCCAGCGCCCCGCCGGGCCGGCATGCCGCAGACAGGCCACGAGGCCGCGACGCCAACGCCACCCGACACGAATGGAGCAAGCACCATGTCAAACCCTGTCAGTCGCCGTGAATTCATGAACCTGCTGGGCGCCA
>CAYQBR010000175.1:0-3467 GCA_964415735.1 uncultured Klebsiella sp.
ACCATCACCCTCGCCATCGGCGTGCGGGCGATGGCGCGGCGCAATGCCATCGTGCGCCGGCTGCCGGCCATCGAGACCATCGGCTCCGTGTCCGTCATCTGCACCGACAAGACGGGCACCCTCACCCGCAACGAGATGCTGGTGGCCACCGCGCAGACCAGCGCACAGCACCTGCAGGTGGAAGGCGACGGCTATGCCCCGCAGGGCCGCATCAGCGCCGACGGCAGCCCGGTGGACGCGACGAACCACGCGCTGCTGCAGGAACTGGCGCAGGCGGCCGCCCTGTGCAATGACGCCGTGCTGCAACAGACCGAGGGCGGCTGGACGGTGCAGGGAGACCCGATGGAAGGCGCCCTGCTGGCGTTCGCCGGCAAGTGTGGCATGGCTCCCGACACCCTGCAGAGGCCGCGCACGGGCCTGATTCCCTTCGATTCGCGTCTGCGCTTCATGGCCACGCGCCACGCCCGTGGGGAGCAGGCCGTGGTGTTCGTGAAGGGCGCTCCGGAGCGCGTGCTGGCCATGTGCCGCAGTCAGCGCACCGAGCAAGGCGAGGCACCGCTGGTGCGTGAGGACTGGCTCGCCCGCGCCGATGTCATTGCCAGCGCCGGCCAGCGCGTGCTCGCGCTCGCCACCTGCACCCTGGCGGATGGCCGCTGCGACCTGACGGCGGCGGCGCTCGACGGCAACCTGACGCTGCTGGGGCTGGTGGGCATGATCGATCCGCCGCGCGCCGAGGCCGTGGCGGCCGTCGCGGCCTGCCATGGCGCCGGCATCCGCGTGAAGATGATCACGGGCGATCACGCCCTCACCGCCGCCGCCATCGGGCGGCAGATCGGCCTGCAGAACCCCGCTCGGGTGCTGACCGGCGCCGAACTGGATGCCATGGACGACGCGACACTCGCCACTGCCGTGCTGGACTGCGACGTCTTCGCCCGCACCAGCCCCGAGAACAAGCTGCGCCTGGTGACGGCGCTGCAGTCGCACGGGCTGAGCGTGGCCATGACGGGCGATGGCGTGAACGATGCCCCGGCCCTCAAGCGGGCCGACGCGGGCATCGCCATGGGTTGCAAGGGCAGTGCGGCCGCGCGGGAAGCGGCCGACCTGGTGCTGGCCGACGACAATTTCGCCTCCATCGCGGCGGCCGTGCGCGAGGGCCGCACGGTGTACGACAACATCCGCAAGCTGATCAGCTGGGAGATTCCCACCAATGCGGGGGAAGGCTTCACCATCGTGGTGGCCATCCTGTTCGGCATGAGCATCCCGGTGACGCCGGTGCAGATCCTCTGGGTGAATCTGGTGACCACCGTGGCGCTGGGACTGACCCTGGCCTTCGAGCCCACCGAGGAAGGCACCATGCGGCGACCGCCGCGCCCTCGGGGCGAGTCCCTGATCGGGCCGGCGCTGGCCTGGCAGATCGGCTTCGTGTCCCTGTTGTTCCTCGTCGGGGTCTATGGCATCTATGCGGTGGCCATCGAGCGCGGGCAGAGCATCGAGCTGGCGCGCACGCTGGCCGTCAACACCCTGGTGGTGCTGGAGATCTTCAACCTGCTGTTCATCCGCAATCTGTATGGCAGCTCGCTGACCTGGCGCTCGCTCAAAGGCACGCCGGTGCTGTGGACGGCCATCGTGGTGGTCGTGCTGGCGCAGGGGGCATTGACCTATCTGCCCTTCATGCAGCAGGTGTTCGGCACCACGGCGGTGCCACTGGACGAGGCCCTGATGGTGCTGGGCATCGGGGTGCTGATGTTCGTGATCCTGGAAGTCGAGAAGCAGATCCGCCTGCGCTGGCGGGCCTGAACCAAGAGGAGAATGCCGATGTTTCTGGCCGTGAAATACCTGGTCACTGCCGCCGTGGTGGTGCTGGTGTCCGAGATCGCGCGCCGCAATGCGCAGCTGGGAGCCTTGATTGCGGCGCTGCCGCTGGTGAGCTTTCTGGTGCTGATCTGGATGCAGGTGGAGAACCAGACGCCGCAGCGCATTGCCGATCACGCCTGGTACACGTTCTGGTATGTGGTGCCGACGCTGCCCATGTTCCTGCTGTTCCCCTGGCTGCAGCGGCTGCTCGGCTTCTGGCTGGCGCTGGGGGCCAGCGCCCTGCTCACCGTCGTGCTGTTCCTGCTGTGGGGGCTGTTGCTGCGCCGCTTCGGCATCGCCCTGCTCTAGTCCCCTCGTTCAGCCCCGGCCACTGCCGCCTCAGAGCGGCAGATAGCCCAGCTGCCAGGCCGCCACGCCGGCGGCTGCCAGCACCAGCAGTGCCAACCACAGTTTCCACGGGCGCTTCTTCTCGGCGAAGGGGTCGCTCAGCGCCCGGCTGGCGCCGGCCGGCAGACTGGCCACGCCGGTCATGGAGGCGCCGAAGGGCACATTGATGCGGGCGCGGGTGTTCACCGCCCAGCCATTGGCATCGAGCAGCGGGCCGAGGTTGCGTCGGCGCAGGGTCAGCCAGGCCATGATCATGGCCGGCCCGGAGATCACCGCCAGCACGCCCACGATCACCAGCGGAATCTGCCACCACGCCAGCGCCACCAGGCTCGCCATCACCGTGGCCAGGGCCGTGCCCAGGGCACCGGCGGCCAGGCCGAAGGCGGCGAAGATACCGGCGAACTTGGCGATGTCGAAGGCTGGCGTGGCCGCTCCCGCCGCGGGCAGGGCGATGCCGGTGGTGGTCTTGGCCTCGATGTCCTTGTCGCGGGAGGCCGCGAAATTGCGCAGCTGGGTCTCGACAAAGGTGGCGATGCGACGGTACGGCGACCAGAACGCCTGGCGCAGGCTCACCGGCTGATCCACCACCTTGGTGACCGTCGCGCGCCAGTCCCGGCCCTGACGGTCGTAGAAGATGCCGTTGCGGCCGGCCACCATCATCTCGTCCACATCGCCCCCGGTCAGTGCCGCCACGATGGCCAGCGGGGCCTCGCCCTTGCGCTCGCACTGGCAGTAGACCAGGTAGCAGCCGCTCAGCGGCGCCATGGTGGCGTGGCGGGCCGGGTCGTTCACGCGCAGCACCAGCTCGCAGCTGCGCTGATCCAGATAGAGCGTGCCGGCCTGGAAGATGGCCTTCTTGCGGCCACGGTAGAAGTCGCTCAGCGTCACGAAGTTCTGCAGCAGGGTGACCAGGTCGCGCTGGTAGCGCACCAGGCGCTCCACCTGGGCGACATGCCCGGCGAAGCCATTGGCGTCGGCGTCCTCGGCGATCAGCGCGTCGAGACGGGTGCGGCCGTCGCCGGCCAGAATCTCGCGCAGCCGCGCCTCGCCGAGGGCGAGCACGCCGGTCTGCGGCTTCGCGGCCTGCCAGGCCAGCCAGGCGGAGAGCTGCTGGCTGATCTGCTGCCAGTCGTCTGCGCTCAGGCTGTCACGCGCACCCAGCAGCGGCTCGATGACCGTGTCGTGCAGCTCACGCAGCGCGCCGGCCCAGGCCGGGTTCACGCCCTGCTGCAGGGGCAGCGGCTGATTGGCGGCGATGGCGGCCA
>CAYQBR010000176.1:0-3457 GCA_964415735.1 uncultured Klebsiella sp.
ACTCTTCCACGGCGACAATGTCGTTACCCGAGAATGTAAAACGATAGAGATCTTTATCGGACAATTTGCTTTCCTCGCTAATGACTGTGAAGTGCATCCTGCCAGCCCGTTTGCATGACTGACTGGAGACGACATTAACGAACGCAAATTAAAGAAACATTAATCGACACGCGCGGGGTCATGCCTGGAAGGCGACATCAATGCGAAGTCCTGGCCCCGCGTCGTGCAGGCTCAGCTGCGCACCGTGCAGATCGGCGATCTTGAGTGCAATGGAAAGGCCAAGCCCGAGACCTTCCCCCTTCTGGTCCAGGCTGGCAAAGCGCTGCGTCATGCTGTGCAGCAGCGCCGGGGGAATGCCGGGGCCGTTGTCGGTGACCGACAGGACACGCTCGCGCCAGCTCACGCGTATGTGCGCACCATCGGGACAATGACGCAGGCAATTGTTGAGGAAATTGCCGAGCATCACCTGCAGCAGTGTGGCATCCCCGGAAATGCCGGTGTCGTCATGCTCTACGCTCAGCGTCATGCCACGCTGAGTGAAGGCGGACTGGAAGCGGGCGAACTCGTCGTCGAGCAGGGAGGACATGGCGATCGGCGCAAACTGCGTCTTCCACTGCATTTGCTCCAGACGCGCTATCGTCAGCAACTGTTCCACCACGCGGATCAAGCGGTTGGTTTCCTGCTTCAGGAGCGCAGTGTCCGGGTCCGGAAGGCTCAGCTCCAGATTCAAGGTGGTCAGCGGAGTGCGCAGTTCGTGCGCCACATCACTGGTGAACTGGCGTTCGCGCCGCAGCACATCGGAGAGCTCCTGCAGCAAGCGATTCAGATGGCCGGTGACGGTGTTGATTTCGTGCATGCGACTGCCCGTCTGCAGCGGCCCCAGATCACTGGCATTGCGCGACTGCAGATCACGGCTCAGACGCGACAAGGGCCGCACGGCAGCGGTGCCCAGCAGAAAGAGCAGCAACAAGGTGACGGCACTGGCCAGCAAGCCGGGCACCGCGATGTCCTCGGCGATATCGACCCGGATGTCCTCGGCGTAATCGCCACGGCGCAACACCCGTGTCACCAGTTGCTCGAACTGGAACTGATAACCTGCCCACTGAATTCCCTCGAAGCTCAGCTCGACGGGCCGACTGCCCGCCTGCTCCAGCGGCAGAGCGTGCGACAGATTGCTGACCTGTGTCCCGGACGCGGTGTCGTAGACGGTCACCCACAGGGTGTCCTCATCGTCTTCGGTGAACACGGCATGCAGCATCTGGTCGAACTCGGCGCTCAATTGCGAGGACGAAATCGACATCGCCATCATGCGCGACTGCTTGACGAGGTCCTCCATGAGAATCTCTTCCAGCTCGGCGCTGGCCACCCGGTGCGTGAGGTAGACGCTGAGAATCGTGCCGAGCATGGCCGACACCCCGGTCAGCCAGCCCAGATGGCTGAGCTTCATGAGATCTCCAGCAGGCGGTAGCCAATGCCGCGCAGGGTTTCGATGCGCTCGCGCCCGATCAGCCGACGCAGAGCATGGATATGAACGTCGAGGGCGTTGGATTCGATGCCATGACTGTGGCCGTATAGGCGCTGCAGCAGTAGTTCGCGATGCACCGGACGCCCGCGTGCCAGCAGCAGTCCGAGCAGCAGATTGTGTTCCATGACGCTGAGGGTGAGCGGAGCGCCCGCGAGCTGAAACAGATCACGGTGCTGGTCGTAGCTCAGGCCCCCATGGTGCAACAGCGGAGCTGACTGACCGCTGCGGCGACGCAGCAGCGCGCGCATGCGGGCCAGCAGTTCCTCGCTGTCGAAGGGCTTGATCAGGTAATCGTCGGCGCCGTTGTCCAGCCCCTGCACGCGACTCTCGATCGTGTCTCGCGCCGTGAGGATCAGCACCGGGACTTCGCTGTTGAGCCTGCGCCATTGCGCCAGCCAGGCGATGCCGTCGCCATCGGGAAGGCCGAGATCAAGCAGGACAATGTCGTACGACGATTCCGCCAGCAGGGTGTCGGCATCCTGCAGGCGGCGCACCCACTGGGTGGGGTAGTGGCTGGACACGATTTTCTGCAGGACGCGGCCGAGCGCGAGATCGTCTTCAATCAGCAGGCAGTTCATGGTCGACTCTGAACTCAGGGGCGCTCAGCGTGCCAGATCAGGATTAAAAATACATTAGCCGTGCGGGCCGCCCCGTCATGTCCAGGAGGCCCAGCGACAGAGCGGGAAAGAAAGAGGCCCGCGAGCATGACACTCGCGGGCCTGTTGCAGGACTTGCTGGCCGATCAGACGCGCCGCTGGCGCGCATGATAATGCGCCATCAGAACGCCTTGGCGATGCCGAACACGATGGCGCTGCTGCAGTCAGAGGAACCGCCACAATCGGTTTCGCTCAGCGAGGTGTCGTTGTACATCAGCGACAGGTTCACGCCGGAGAACGGCACGGTCAGCGACACGTTGTAGTCGGAGTAGGCATCTTCATCGCCGAAGACATCCTGGTCGAACGTCTGCAAACCGTAGTGCAGGCCCAGGGTGATGTCGTTGCCCAGCGGGAAGCCGTAGTCCAGGGTGTAGTACATGGCATCGCCCACGCCGGCGAAGAAATCGTCGGAGTAGTTGATGGTGGCCAGGAAGCCGGCGTAAGTGAACTTGCCGTAGACTTCCAGGAAGTCGTCACTGCTCTGGCCCGGATAGTCGTAGTAAAGCGCCCCGAAGTCGTAGCCGATTTCTTCGGTGAAGCTGCCGCGGATACCGCCGTAGTAGTCGATCTCGATGCTGTCATCGAAGGTGATGCTGGATGCCCAGGTGCCGACATAGAAACCTGACTCGGAGGCGAAATCGAAACCGCCCTGAATTGCCGGGCCGCCGCTGGTCTGAGAGATACCGCGGTAGATGTAGTCGGTTTTCAATGCCACGTTGCCAGCGATGGCTGCTTCCTGCGCACTGGCAGTCACTGCTGCAGACATCAATCCGACGGCCAGCAATGCTTGGGAAAGTTTCTTCATTTGGAATAGCTCCTTGACGTTGTAGTAAAGTTTTTGACCTTTCAGGTCAGCAGCAGCGATGCGGCGTATTGTGTTTCTCGAGGACGCTCGCAGCGATGTACGATCCAGTCGAAGCACAATGCGTGCCCAGTTTGCGATTCGCCGTGGCGCTCAAGCTTCAATTGATTGAAAGCCATAGAGTTTTTGCGTCAGCGTGGAAGGGATCGACGGCGCCCGAGGGGGCATTCGCCAAGGGCTGCAAAGCGGTTTCGCGCGTCTCGTGCACCGTTTTGGTTCGCGTGCACCAATCTGTTCTGCACTGGCGTGCGACGTCCGCAGGCATTGGGCTACAATCCCGGCCGCATCCTTCAAACCGACAAGGGAAGACACCCTCATGATCAACAAGCAGTTCCTTGAAGACTTGACCCAGCAGCTCACGCGCCTGCTGCCCCAGGCCGAAGCCGCCGGCGAAGAGGCACGCAAGGCCATGGC